>JAKDKI010000471.1 GCA_030453435.1 Kocuria sp. | reverse complement strand
GAGCAGTGCGAACGCCTCAAGGGTGAGATCAAGACCGAGGAACTGGACCTGCACGGCAAGCCCATTCCCGCCACGTCCATCCCGGCCGTGCGCGTGTCGGAGGTCGTGGTGCACCACCACGACCTGGACACCACGTGGACCGTCGAAGAGGCGGACCCGGACTCGCTGCTCAACGCCGTCGAAGCTGCTGTTCGCACCATGCGTGCCAAGGACGCACCGGGTATGACCCTGCGCACCGAGGAGCGTGACGAATGGGTCATCGGTGACGGCGGCCAGGAGATCACCTCCGACCGTGAAGGCATGCTGGCCTGGTTGGCTCGCGGTGACGACGAGAACGTCGAAACCCAGGGTGAATTGCCTGAGCTGCCCAAGTGGTAATTCGTTGAGTCGCGGCTGACTCACATAAAACCGCCGCCGTGCAAAGGTGCACGGCGGCGATTTTTTTATGGCGCTAGCTCAATTGCGCACGTCGAAGAGCCATGGGTCCCAGCGGCGGTCGGTGTGGGGGTCCCCGAAGTTCACGAAGGTCTTGCCCTTGGACTCGACCGTTTTGTACTCCTGGACCACTTCCAAGCTCAGCCGCTCGCGGTGTTCGACCTCCACGATCACAGCCCGGGCCCCGGAACGGTCCGGCAAGGTCGCGGGGTAGGCCAATGCTGCGACCAGCAGGTCTGAGGCCTTGGCTGCGGTCATGGCGCGGAGTTCTTCCAGCACGTCATCCGGGTGCCGGTCTCCGGTTTCTGCGGGGTCCAGGGAGTTCAACTCGAACTCGCCGTCCTTGGAGCCGGTGACCACGAACACGGGGAAGGCGCCGAACTGCAGCACCTGGTCCTCCACCACGGTCTGCACGTGGGTCAGCGCGGTGTCCACGGCCTCAACGGCACTGTCGGACACCCACTGGCGCCAGGCGTTGTCGTGGTCCGACTGGGCCTTCGCCGCTTCAGAGCGGGACAGACGGGGCTTCTTGGAGGGGCCACCGGAGTGACGTTTGGGCGGGCGGGCGGAGGACTGAGCCACGAGTGGGGACCCCTTAGTGAGATAGGTGAAAGTCGAGCGTTCTGAGTCAAGCCTAGGCGCTCGCTAGACTGGATCGGAATCACTAGCGAATACCAGGAGCATGCATGTCTGCGATTAATCGCGAGCAGGTGGCCCACCTGGCCGAGCTCGCGCACATCGAGATGACCGAGGAAGAGCTCGCGCGCGTTGCGGGCGAACTCGACCTCATCGTCTCGTCCGTGGCCTCGGTCAGCCAAGCCGCCGGACCTGACGTTCCTGCAACCAGCCACCCGCTGCCGTTGCAGAACGTTTTCCGTGAGGACGTGGTGGGGGAGACCCTCACCCAGGAAGAGGCCCTCTCCAACGCACCGGACAGCCAGGACGGCAAGTTCCGCGTGCCCGCAATTCTGGATGGGGAGTGAGCATGAGCGAACGCATCGTAGAACTGTCCGCCGCTGATCTTGCGGCCAAGCTGGCCTCAGGAGATGTCTCGTCCGTTGACGCGGTCAACGCTCACTTCGAGCAGATCGACGCCACCGAGGGCCAGGCCGTGGACTCGACCGATCCGCACACGGGTACCGACGGCCTCAACGCGTTCCTGCACCGCAACCGCGAGGAAGCGCTGCCGGTTGCGCAGGAGGTCGACCAGGCTCGCGCCAACGGTGAGCAGCTGCACGAGCTGGCCGGTGTGCCGATCGCGGTCAAGGACCTGATCGTCACCAAGGGTCAGCCCACCACCGCGGCATCCCGAATGCTCGAAGGCTGGATGAGCCCGTACGACGGCACCGTAACCAAGAAGTTGCGCGCCGCCAAGATGCCCATTCTGGGCAAGACCAACCTGGACGAATTCGCCATGGGCTCCTCCACGGAGCACTCGGCGTTCGGCCCCACGCGTAACCCGTGGGATCTCAACCGCATCCCGGGTGGTTCCGGTGGCGGTTCCGCCGCTGCGGTCTCCGC
>JAKDKI010000470.1 GCA_030453435.1 Kocuria sp. | reverse complement strand
AATCACATCGCGACCGGTTGCCCGAGCCCGTGCTTCCTGCCTTCGACGACGCCGTGAACCTCCTTCACAACGCGGGCAACACGTTGCAGCCGCAAGAAGCCGCTCAGATCCAACGCGCGCTTCAGCCTGTGCAGGACTGGATTTCGACCCAGTGTTCGGCGGCGCTGCTGGAGAACTGACCTCAGCCGATTGAGCTCGGGCACGCTGCATCTCGACCTTTGGCCGCGGGGTACAACGCGGCGTGAATTCGCAACGTTGGTGCCGGGGCCGCACTTGTTCTGCGCGGCCCCGGACATCTGCGTTCTAGAGCTTGATCCACACCGCGTGATCCATGGCGAGCTTCCCGGCCATCACGGCGCTCTGGCCGCTGGCGAGCAACAGTTCGCCGCTGCTCAGCTCGGGGATCTCCACGGGCTCATCTCCCGCGTTGGCAGCTACCAGGACCTTGTCGCCTGACTCCGTGGTGAGGCGATAGGCCAGGATCTGCGAATCCTGCTCACTCATGGAATCCCACTCGAATTCGGCACGGCCCAGCGCCAGCTCGTTCCTGATCCGCAGCGCGTTCTTGTACAGGCTCAACACCGACTGCGGATTACCCAGCTGGTGGTCGACCGTGATGTCCTCGAAGGTTTCCGGCTGCGGCAACCACGGGTTCGGGCCGAAGCCCAGGCCGTTGCCCACGGGGGACCAGGGGAGGGGCACGCGAGCGCCGTCGCGCCCCAATTCTTGACCCTCGGTGCGGAAGAAGGTGGGGTCCTCGCGACTCTCGGCATCCAGGGTGGTGTGCTCCGGCAGGCCCAGCTCATCGCCCTGGTAGACGTAGGCCGAACCCGGGAGGGACAGTTCCACGAGCGCGGCGGCGCGGGCGCGGCGGAGGCCCAGAGCGGCGTCGGGCTGCTCGTCGTCAGCTCCAATGCCGTTCGGGTAAGCCGTGCGGGAACTCAAGCCGTAGCGGGAGGCATGCCGGACGGTGTCGTGGTTGGACAGCACCCAGGTCGACGGCGCACCCACCTCGCGGTTCACGCGCAGGGACTCGGTGATCGCGTTGCGCATCCGGTCGCGGTGCCAGCCGGCGATCAGGAAGTCGAAGTTGAACGCCTGCTGCGCCTCGTCCGAACGCACGTACAACGCCAGACGCTCGGCCGGGCCGATCCAGGCCTCCACCACGAGCATGCGCTCGCCGGGGTACTCGGCCAGCACCTTGTGCCAGTCGCGGTAGATCTCGTGCACGCCGTCCTGGTCGAAGTAGGGGCCGGTGTCCATGGTCTTCTCGGCATGGCCCTTTTCGTCCACGTCCGTGCCCTCGACCATGTGGACCTGTTCGTTCCAGTCGGGGAGGCCTTCCGCCTTGACCATGCCGTGAGCCACGTCCACGCGGAACCCGTCCACGCCGCGATCCAGCCAGAACCGGAGGACGCTGCGGAACTCTTCCCAGACCTCCGGGTTCTCCCAGTTCAGATCCGGCTGCGAGGAATCGAAGAGGTGCAGGTACCACTGACCGTCATCGATCCGCGACCACGCGGGGCCACCGAACAGAGACTTCCAGTTGTTCGGAGGAAGCTCACCGTTCTCACCCTTGCCCTCACGGAACATGTAGCGATCACGCTCGGCCGATCCCTTCGGGGAGGCCAGTGCCGCCTGGAACCATTCGTGGTCCTCGGAGGTGTGGTTGGGCACCAGGTCCACGATGATTTTCAGGCCCAGCTCGTGGGCTTCGTCCTTCATCCGGTCGAAGTCCTCGAGGGTGCCGAATCGTGGGTCAATGGTGCGGTAATCAGCCACGTCGTACCCGGCATCGTGCTGCGGGGACAAGTAGAACGGCGACAACCACACGGCATCCACGCCGAGCTGTTGGAGGTAGGGCAGTTTCTCGGTCACACCGCCCAGGTCACCCATTCCGTCTCCGTTGGAGTCCTTGAAGGAGCGCGGATACACCTGGTAGATCACGGCGTCCCGCC
>JAKDKI010000469.1 GCA_030453435.1 Kocuria sp. | reverse complement strand
GCGGTCTCTTCGGCCACGCGCTTCTCGTTCTCGACGGTCTCTTCCGGAACGTCGGACTCGTTGAGGAAGCTCGGGGACATAGCTGCGGTGTGCACGGCTACGTCGTGAGCGGCCTGGTCGATGTCTGCACCCTCACCGGAGACGGCCAGCAGAACGCCGACCTGGGCCGGGAGATCCTTGGAGGTCTTGTGCAGGTAGACGGCCACGTGATCGCCCTCGACGCGAGCAACACGACGCACGACGACCTTCTCGCCCAGCAGCGCGCCGGTCTCGGTCACGAGCTCGGACACGGGCTTGCCCTCGGAATCAGCGGCGAGCAGCTCTTCAAGATCCTTGGCGTCAGCGGCAACGGCTGCGTCCAGAACCTTGGCACCGAACTCGACGAACGGGCCGGACTTGGCCACGAAGTCGGTCTCGGAGTTGAGCTCCACCATGTGGCCCACGTTGCCCTCCACGCGAGCAACGATGATGCCCTCAGCGGTGGAACGGCCTTCGCGCTTGGTGACGCCCTTGAGGCCCTTCACGCGAATGATTTCCTGGGCCTTCTGAGCGTCGCCATCGGCTTCGTCCAGGGCCTTCTTGACGTCGAGCATGCCAGCACCCGTGCGCTCGCGCAGTGCCTTGATGTCAGCAGCGGTGTAGTTCGCCATGTGAACTCCTCTGTTGTCGTTTGGGGTTGGCCGGGCGTGAGATGCACGCCCGGCCAACGTCGGTGACCATGATGGGCCACCCGAAAGAATGGAAGGTGAACGAAACTCGCGGCCTTACTCGGCTGCGGGGGTCTCTTCCTTCGGAGCCTCTGCAGGAGCCTCTTCGACCTTTTCTGCGGACTCGGTCTGCTCAGCGGACTCAGCCTTCTCGGCAGATTCAGTCTTCTCGGTGCCCTCGGCCTTGCCGGCCTCGTGCTGCTCGAGAAGCTCGCGCTCCCACTCGGCCATCGGCTCGTCGGTTGCGTTGCCGCCGGACTTGCCGTTGTTGCGCTCGATGAGGCCCTCAGCCACGGCATCGGCGATCACGCGGGTGAGCAGCGAGACGGAGCGAATGGCGTCGTCGTTACCGGGGATCGGGAAGGCAACCTCGTCCGGATCGCAGTTGGTGTCCAGGATCGCAACGATCGGGATACCGAGCTTCTGAGCCTCGTCGACAGCCAGGTGTTCCTTCTTGGTGTCAACGATCCACACCAGCGAGGGAGCCTTGGTCAGGTTGCGGATACCGCCCAGGGTGCGCTCCAGCTTTTCCTTCTCGCGGCGCAGCAGCAGCAGTTCCTTCTTGGTGTACTGCGAACCGGCGACGTCGTCGAAGTCGACCTCTTCCAGTTCCTTCATGCGGTCGATGCGCTTGGAAACGGTGGCGAAGTTGGTGAGCATGCCGCCCAACCAGCGGTGGTTCACGTAGGGCATGTTCACGCGGGTGGCCTGCTCGGCAATTGCTTCCTGAGCCTGCTTCTTGGTACCCACGAACAAGATGGTGCCACCGTGAGCCACGGTGTTCTTGACAGCTTCGTACGCGCGGTCAATGAAGCCCAGCGACTGCTGCAAGTCAATGATGTAAATGCCATTGCGCTCGGTGAAGATGAAACGCTTCATCTTGGGGTTCCAACGGCGGGTCTGGTGGCCGAAGTGAACGCCGTTGTCGAGCATCTGGCGCATGGTTACGACGGGCATGTCGTCTCCTGTTAATTGCTGGCGGTCTTTAGAGCGACCGCCATGGGTTTACGGTTATTGATCGATCGGGACGAT
The DNA here is from genome assembly GCA_030453435.1 of Kocuria sp. Lineage (GTDB taxonomy): Bacteria > Actinomycetota > Actinomycetes > Actinomycetales > Micrococcaceae > Kocuria > Kocuria atrinae. The sequence goes on along the minus strand of JAKDKI010000469.1, from coordinate 222 downwards.
CCCTGGCGCGATTCGTGGTCATTTCCTTTCGGACCTGGCCAACGCACCCCATCCGCAACGAGTTCCGGACCGAGGAGTGCGCACACACGTCAATGTGTTCCTTCGCGCGCGAAGTCAGTGTCACCCTCACGCTCTTACCCGGGTCACGGGCATGATGAATAAGGGCAGTCGACACTGCAACGTTCAGGATACATCATGCACGGTGCATCTCGCTCCACATCG
>JAKDKI010000116.1 GCA_030453435.1 Kocuria sp. | reverse complement strand
TCCTACCTGCCGGCTGAGCAGGTCATGAACTTCCCCTCGTGGGAAACGTTGCCCCACGAGCGGCTCTCACCGCGTTCTGACACCGTGGGCCAGCGTCTGAGTGTGCTCCGTAAACTCGCGCACCCGGAAGCCACCGAGGCACCGCTGCGCGTGATCGTGGCGCCGGTGCGTTCTGTTTTGCAACCCGTGGTCGCCGGCCTCGGTGACATGCAGCCCGTCACTCTGGTGGCCGGCCAAGAGTATGCGTTCGACCAGCTCATCAAGGACCTGGCCAACGCGGCGTATTCACGCGTGGACATGGTCACCAAACGCGGTGAGTTCGCCGTGCGCGGTGGCATCATCGACGTCTTCCCGCCCACGGAGGACCACCCGGTGCGCTTGGAGTTCTTCGGCGACGAACTGGACGAAATGCGCTGGTTCGCCGTGGCCGACCAGCGCACCGTGGCCGGCACGGAACACCCCACCCGGATCGTGGCCTCACCGTGTCGCGAATTGCTGATCACCCCCACGGTCATGTCCCGGGCCGCCAAGCTCAAGGACCAGCTGCCCGGCGGCCGCGAGATCCTCGAACGCATTGCGGGCGGCCAGTACGTGGAGGGCATGGAATCGCTTGCTCCGCTGCTCGCGGACGACATGGTCCCCATACTGTCCCTGATTCCCGAGGGGTCCATGACCGTGGTGATCGAACCCGAGAAAGTGCGCGCTCGCGCACATGATCTGGTGGCAACCAACCAGGAATTCCTCATGGCCGCGTGGGAATCGGCCTCCGGTGGCAGCGATGCCCCGCTGGACCTCAATACGGCGGTGGATTCCGAGGACGGCCGCGAGCGAAGCCTGGCGGCCGGGTCGTTCCACGAGATTGCCGAAACCCGGCAGTTGGCACTGGACCGTTCGGTGGGCTGGTGGTCGATCACCGGGCTCAACGTGAATGCCGTGAGCGTGGGCGATATCGATGCAGATTCCACGGAGGAGGAAGTCCGCCTGGCGGACACGGATGCTGACACCCTCACGGTGGCCGCTCGTGAGCCAACACGTTTCTCCGGAGACGTGGATGCCATGTTGGAGTTCCTGGCCGGCCGGGTGTCCGAAGGCTGGCGAGTGGTGCTCGTGACCGACGGCCCCGGGCCCCTTAACCGACTCAGCGAGCTCCTGCACGGTGCTCAAATTCCGGCCGCCCGGTTCGATACGATTGACGAGACACTCGAGGCGGGGCTGGTGGAGCTCACGACCGCGCGCGCCGGCCACGGATTCGTTTTCGAGGGTCCGCGCATCGCTCTGCTGACCGAAGCGGACGTGCTCGGTCGTTCCACCGCGTACACCACCCGGGACATGCGTAAGCTGCCGCAACGGCGCAAGCGCAACCAGGTGGATCCGCTCACCCTGCAGAAGGGTGACTACGTGGTCCACGAGCAGCACGGTATCGGCCAGTTCATCGAACTCGTGCAGCGCCCGATTGCTGGTGCCATGATCACTCCGGGCCAGCCCAAGCCCATGCGCGAGTACCTGGTGCTCGAGTACGCGCCGTCCAAGCGCAACGGACCGCGCGACCGGTTGTTCGTGCCCACGGACCAGCTCGACCAGGTGAGCTCCTACGTGGGCGGGGAAGCGCCGTCGTTGTCCAAGATGGGCGGCTCGGACTGGAACAAGACCAAGCGCAGTGCCAAGAAGGCCGTCAAGGAGATCGCGAACGAGCTGATCCGGCTGTATTCGGCGCGCATGGCGTCCAAGGGCCATGCGTTCGGCCCGGACACCCCGTGGCAGCGTGAGCTGGAACAGGCGTTCCCGTACATCGAGACCCCGGACCAGCTGACCACGATCGACGAGGTCAAGGCGGACATGGAGCGGCCCATTCCCATGGACCGGTTGATTTCCGGTGACGTTGGGTACGGCAAGACCGAAGTGGCCGTGCGGGCGGCGTTCAAGACTGTGCAGGACGGCAAGCAGGTGGCCGTTCTGGTGCCCACTACGCTGTTGGCCCAGCAGCACACCGAGACGTTCGCGGAGCGGTTCTCCGGTTTCCCCGTGCGCTTGGCCACGCTGTCCCGGTTCCAGACGGCCAAGGAGTCCAAGGCGACACTGGAGGGCTTGCGCTCCGGCGCCGTGGACGTGGTGATCGGTACGCATCGACTGCTCAGCAAGGAAATGCAGTTCAAGAACCTGGGTCTGGTCATCATCGACGAGGAACAGCGTTTCGGCGTGGAGCACAAGGAAAAGCTCAAGGCCATGCGCACGGATGTGGACGTACTGGCGATGTCCGCCACTCCCATTCCGCGCACCCTGGAGATGTCCATGACGGGCATCCGTGAGACATCCACACTGGCCACCCCGCCCGAGGAACGCCACCCCGTGCTCACGTACGTGGGTCCGTACACCCAGAAGCAGGTTTCGGCGGCCATCCGGCGTGAGCTGATGCGCGAGGGGCAGGTGTTTTTCATCCACAACCGGGTGTCGTCCATCGAGGCCCAGGCCAAGGCGCTCGCCGATTTGGTTCCCGAGGCGCGCATCGCCGTGGCCCACGGTCAAATGACCGAATCTCGGCTGGAACAAATCATCGTGGACTTCTGGGAGAAGAAGTTCGACGTGCTGGTGTGCACCACGATCGTGGAAACCGGCCTGGACATTGCCAATGCCAACACGCTGATCGTGGACGGCGCGAACCGCTATGGGCTGTCCCAGCTGCATCAGCTGCGCGGTCGCGTGGGGCGCGGCCGGGAACGCGCTTACGCGTACTTCTTGTACCCGGCGGAGAAGCCCCTGAGCGAGACCGCGCTGGAGCGACTCAAGGCCGTAGCTGCGCACAACGAACTCGGTTCGGGTATGCAACTGGCCATGAAGGACCTTGAGATCCGAGGCGCGGGCAATCTGTTGGGCGGCGAACAGTCCGGTCACATCGCAGGAGTCGGTTTCGACATGTACCTGCGACTCGTGGGCGAGGCTGTGGCCGAGTACCGCGGCGATCAGGATCAGGCGCCGTCGGAAATGAAGATCGAACTGCCCGTCAACGCCCACCTGCCCCACGACTACGTGCCGGGGGAGCGGCTGCGCCTGGAGGCCTACCGCAACATTGCCAACGCGGCCACGGAAGAGGCCGTTGTGGAAGCCGGCGAGGAGCTTCAAGACCGCTACGGGCCCCTGCCCACCCCGGTCAAGAACCTGCTGGACGTTGCGCGATTGCGCATCCTGGCGCGGGCTTCAGGGCTCACGGATGTGGCCACTCAGGGCAACATGATCAGGTTCGCACCGGCCGAATTGCCGGAGTCGCGCGAGATGCGGCTCAAGCGCATGTACCAGGGTTCACAGATCAAGGCGATCCCGGGAACGGACCGGCACATGGTACTCATTCCCAAGCCCAAGACGGATCGGATCGGGGGCAAGGACCTCGTGGACGAGGCGATCTTGGCGTGGGCACGCGAGGTTCTCGACGCGATCTTCCCTGTTGCGCAACCTCAGCCGGACGAAGCAGCGCGGTAGCCGTCAGGCGCGCCCGGGTTTGTGTGGCGGGTAGTAATTGTCGGAGATGCTGTGCTGCGCATGCGCCGTGGTGGCCACCTGGGGGCGTGCGTTGCTGACGTAGTTGAGCACTAACGCACCCAGTGCCACCAGGATCAGCAGTGTGAGCATGGTCGTGAGTATCGTGACCGCTCGTGAACCGTGCGAGCCGTGCCCTGGCCTGTTTCTCTGGATCGTATTCTCGCTCAACTGGATCTGCCCCATAACGTGATCTCCCCGGACGGTCCCCTCACCGACCTCACCACTCACTATGCGCCCGGTCGTGTGGGGCGGGCCAGCGGGAATCGCGGAATTGGGGATAAATCCGCGCAAGTGTGGACAGCACAAACACACATTTGTCCACCGTTCGGCGGCCCATTGGGTGAACAGTCTCTAAATTCTTCTCGATCTTGCTACCGTGGTAACAGCACTCTGCGCGGTGGGGACCGCGCGGCGTTGATCATTAGGGGGGAAACATGGCGGCTGAGCGCAACACCACTTCTTTATCCGGGGAGCACAACCAACACGGGCACAGTGGATTAGGACTTTCTGCTGCGGAACTGCGGGGACTGTCCGAGGGGAGTGTGGTGGGTTATGCGGCCGGGGCATTCGATCTCTTTCACGTGGGTCACCTCAACATCCTTCGCCAGGCCAAACGTCATTGCGACTACCTGATCGCGGGAGTCGTCAGCGATGAAATGCTGGAATTGACCAAGGGCCGGGCCCCGGTGGTGCCCGCTGCCGAGCGTGCAGAGATCGTGTCCCACGTGAAATTCGTGGACGAGGTGCACATCGAATCGGTCAAGGACAAGTTGGATACCTGGGCTCACGTGCGCTTCGACCGGTTCTTCAAGGGCGACGATTGGAAAGGTACCCCGCGCGGTCGTGACCTGGAGGCTCGCTTCTCGGAAGTTGGTGTGGAGGTCGTGTATTTTCCGTACACGGTGCACACCTCGTCCACGCGACTTCGCACGGCGCTGGATCTGCTGAGCGCACCTGCTGGCGGGAACAACTCGCATACACTCGGGAGCAGTGCCCAGATCCGTTCCTGAAACGCCCCTAGCATTAGCCATTATGGGAAATCTTCTTGTCACCGGGGGCGCGGGTTTCATCGGATCCAATTTTGTCCGTCACGTGCTCGAACACACGGATTATTCCGTGACGGTATTGGACAAGCTGACCTACGCAGGAAATCGTGCAAGTCTGCACGGTGTGGACCCGCAACGGTGCGAATTGGTCGTGGGGGATATCGCGGATCCCGAACTCGTGGATTCTCTGGTCCGCGACTCGGATGCCGTGGTGCATTTCGCGGCAGAATCCCACAACGACAATTCTTTGCGTGATCCGTGGCCTTTTGTGCACACGAATCTGATCGGCACGTACACGCTTCTGGAAGCAGTGCGCCGGCACGAGACACGATTCCATCATGTGTCCACGGACGAGGTGTTCGGGGATCTGGAACTGGACGATCCGGCAAAGTTCACGGAGGAGACCCCTACAACCCTTCCAGCCCGTATTCATCGACCAAGGCGGGTTCCGATCTATTGGTCCGCGCATGGGTTCGCTCGTTCGGGGTGGAGGCCACGCTGTCCGACTGCTCCAACAACTACGGGCCGTACCAGCACGTGGAGAAGTTCATTCCGCGCCAGATTACCAACGTGCTCAGCGGCATCAGGCCCAAGCTCTACGGTGCCGGGCAGAACGTGCGCGACTGGATCCACGCCGATGACCACTCCGCCGCCGTATTGCGGGTCTTGGAAGCCGGAGAGATCGGCCGCACCTATTTGATCGGCGCGGACGGTGAAGCGGACAACCTCACAGTGCTGCGCACCATTCTGCGTTTGATGGGCCGCCCCGAGGACGAATTCGACCACGTGACCGACCGTGCCGGACATGACCCCCGCTACGCGATCGACGGCGATCGCACCCGTCGGGAACTGGGCTGGGAGCCGCAGTTCACGGACTTCGAATCCGGTGTGCGGAACACCATTGACTGGTATACGGAACACCGCGATTGGTGGGAACCCGTCAAGGAAGCCACCGAAGCAAAGTACCGGGAGGCCGGACAATGAGCGCGGCTCGGGTGGAGGTCCATGAGACGGCCATCGACGGTCTGCTGATCGTCGATCTACCCCGCCCCGGTGACAACCGAGGGTGGTTCAAGGAGAACTGGCAGCGCGCCAAAGCCACGGCAGCGGGGCTGCCGGATTTCGTGCCGGTGCAGAACAACATCTCGTTCAATGGCACCCGGGGCACCACGCGCGGCATCCACGCTGAACCGTGGGACAAATACGTTTCCGTGGCCACGGGGTCGATCTTTGGTGCCTGGGTGGACCTACGACGGGGGCCCGGATTCGGGACGGTGGTCACTCATGAGATCACCCCGTCCACCGCGGTGTTCGTCCCGCGCGGGGTGGGCAACGCATTCCAAACCCTTGAGGATGCCACCGCCTACACGTACTTGGTGACCGACCACTGGTCCGCGGACGCGCAATCGGCCTACAGCTTTGTGAACCTCGCGGACCCCGAGCTGGCCATCGAGTGGCCCATCGACCTGGCGCATGCGGAGCTGTCCGAGAAGGACCGCAACCACCCGCTGCTCGCGGACGTCGAGCCGCTGCCGCCAGCCCCGATTCTGGTGATCGGGGCCGGTGGACAACTGGGTTCGGCCCTGACCCGTGAACTGACGGAGCGGAATCTACCGTTCACCGCTCACACGCGTTCCGAACTGGATCTCGCACGCCCGTGCGGCTGGCCGGAGGGCATTCGCTCGGGCGAGGGGCTGCGCCGCTACCGTGCCGTGATCAACGCGGCCGCTCACACGGCCGTGGATGCCGCCGAAACCCCGGAGGGGCGCACCGAGGCCTGGGCCGCCAACGCCACTGGTGTGAGCGCGCTAACCGCAGCCTGCCAGCGGGCGGGGATTCCACTGGCCCACGTGTCCACGGACTACGTCTTTGACGGGCAACTGCCACTGGGGGAGTACTACAAGCCCGACGCCGCTCCGGCCCCTGTCTCGGTCTACGGCCAGTCCAAGGCCGCGGGTGAATGCGCGGTGACCACGTGGTCCAAGCATTACCTGGTGCGGACCAGCTGGGTCATCGGCACGGGCCACAACTTTGTGGCAACCATGGCCAAGCTCGCAGACAACGGGGTGGACCCATCCGTGGTTTCCGACCAGCACGGGCGGCTGACATCGGCCGCGGATTTGGCGGCGGGTCTGATTCACCTGATCGACAACGAGGCCGAGTTCGGGACTTATCACCTCACCGGTTCAGGGGAACCGACCACCTGGGCGGAGATTGCGCGGCTGACCTTCGAGGAACTGGGCCACGATCCCCAGCGAGTGACCCCGGTAAGCACCGAAGAGTACACGGCGGGGAAGACCGGCATTGCTCCGCGCCCGTCCAACAGCTGTCTGGACATTTCGGCACTTGAAGCCACCGGGTTCACCCCGCGGGACAGTGCGGCCGTAGTGCGCGAGGCTCTTGAGCGCCGCGCGCAAGACTGAACCGAACGGCGGCATCCCCGGGTAGGGAGAGCGAGCCGGCCGACAGTGCCGAGCATTGAAAGAACCCCGTCACCGGTGATTGAACTGGTCCCCAGTAGTTGGACTGAGAAATCAGTTCCTTCTTCCGGGGAGTTTTCATGGATGCACGTAG
>JAKDKI010000468.1 GCA_030453435.1 Kocuria sp. | reverse complement strand
ATGGCCGCGACCATCGGCGCGGACGGCTTCTCCTACACCCGCGCCTCCGAGGGCGAGGAGTCCATGCCCGATTGGAAGAAGGGCGAGTACAAGCTGGGCAACCAGCTCTGACCACTCGACTTTCGTGATTGACGACGACGCCGCCGGGCCGTTCCGCGCCCGCGGCGGCCGAGCGGCGTCGTCGCCAGTGAAACCCGACCAACGCGAGGGAGACCCCATGCTGGAGCAGGAACGCATCACCAAGATCGCGGACGATCTGGCTGCGGCCGAACGCGACCGCACCATGATTCCGCGGCTCACGCAGCAGTACCCGGAGATGACCGTGGAGGATTCCTACGCGGTGCAGAACGAGTGGCGCCGCCGCAGTGAGGAATCCGGGCGCCGCCTGGTGGGCCGCAAGATCGGCCTGACGTCCAAGGTCATGCAGGAGGCCACGGGCATCAGCGAACCCGATTACGGTGCGATTTTCGCCGATCAGGTCTACGAGAACGGCTCCGTGATCAAGCACGATCAGTACTCGAACGTGCGCATTGAAGTGGAATTGGCGTTCGTGCTCAAGGACGAGCTCAAGGGTCCGAACGTGAGCATTTTCGACGTGCTGCGCGCCACCGAATACGTGGTTCCTGCCCTGGAGATCCTGAGCTCGCGCATCGAGATGGAGGGTCGCACCATCGTCGATACCATCTCGGACAACGCCGCCCTGGGCGCCATGGTCTACGGCGGCAACCCGGTGGCCCCGGATGCCGTGGACCTGCGCTGGGTCTCCGCGCTGCTGTACCGCAACGAGACCATTGAGGACACCGGCGTGGCCGCCGCCGTGCTTAACCACCCGGCCAACGGTGTGGTGTGGCTGGCCAACAAGCTGGCCGCCCACAACGATTCGCTGCCTGCCGGGAGCATCATCCTGGCCGGCTCGTTCACCAAGCCCATGTGGGTCCATCCCGGTGACACCGTGCATGCCGATTACGGAGATTTGGGAGCCATTACATGTCGCTTCGAGTGAACAACCTGATTCAGTCCTTCCGAGCGGAGGACGCGGCGAACCTGCCGGGTGCGCTGCCGAGCCTCAAGGACCTCTTTCCGTTGGCTGACGGCGAGCAACCGGTCGTGGGAATCTTCCACTCGTCCGGTGACCCCACCGCCGCCGAAATCCTTGCCGGCACCGGTTTCGACTACCTGCTGATCGACGGTGAGCACTCGACGCTGTCCCTGGAGACCATCCAATCCGTGCTGCGGGCGATGGCCGCCTATCCCACGCTGGGCATGGTGCGGGTTCCGGCCAACGACGAGGTCATCATCAAGCAGTACCTGGACCTGGGCGTTCAGACCCTGGTGGTGCCCATGGTCGATTCGGTCTCAGAAGCCCAGGCCGCCGCGCGTGCGGTGGCTTACCCGCCCGAGGGCGTGCGCGGCGTCGGCTCCGCACTGGCCCGTTCCGGGCGCTGGAACCGCATCCCCGACTACCTGGCGCGAGCGCGCGAGACCATCACGCTGATCGTGCAGGCCGAATCCGCGGCCTCGGTGGAGAACATCACCGAGATCGCGGCGGTCGAGGGCGTCGAAGGCGTGTTCATCGGCCCGTCCGACCTGGCCGCCTCCATGGGGCTGATCGGTCAACAAACTCATCCGGACGTGGTCGCCGCCGTCAAGCACGTCATCACCGAGGTCAAGGCCGCGGGCAAGTTCGTGGGCGTCAACGCCTTCGCCCAGGAACAGGCGCGGGACTACCTCGCCGCGGGGGCGGACTTCGTCAACGTGGGCGCCGACGTCGCTCTGCTCGCCAACGGCAGCCGGGCCCTGTTGGAGGCTTTTCAGAAGTAGGCGTTGTTTAGGCTGACGTCATGGCCACGCAGTTCAACTCCTGAACTGGCCCAGGTCGGGAGACACGGAGAAGGCCCCGGGTGCGCTCGCGACCCCGGGCGTAGATTTGCGGGCCGTTGGGGGGCGGGGCGGGGGTAGTGCAA
>JAKDKI010000115.1 GCA_030453435.1 Kocuria sp. | reverse complement strand
CGCGAGCCACGAGGTGACCGGGTCGCTCAGCCCGAACGCAGTGTTGAGCACCCCGCCCAGTGTGATCACCGAGATGAACAGTGCGGCCGCCGCAGAGAGCCCCGTGATCGCGGTGTTGAAGCCCAGCTTGCGAGCGGGATTGCGCCAGGCCGACCGGTACATACGCAGCACGGCCAGTCCGTTGAGCGAGTCACACAGGCACATGCCCGCGGCGAAGAAGAACGGCAGCGACAACAGCGTCCACCCGGACACTCCCGCCACGGACGCGGAGACTGTCAGGACTAAGAGTGAAATGGTGCTGGCGGTATCGAAACCGAGTCCGAACAAGAACCCCAGCGTGAAGATGTTGCGCGGCCGCTGCACCCGGGCCAGCGGTTTGGCCATCACCCGCGAGACCAGGCCCTGAGCGTGCAGATCCTCCTCACCCACCGCGTAGCCGTCGCGTACGCGCCGCCGCAGCCTCCAACTGTGGGCGCACGCACCCGCGTTGTACAGGCCGATCAGCAGCAGGAACACCCCGGACACCGTTCCGCCAATGATCCCCAGAGTCGTGTTCGCCGCGGTCCCTTCGGAGATGAACGAGGACACGAACGTCGCGCCGAGCACCACCAGAATTCCGGCCAGAATCACCACGGAACTGTGTCCCATGCTGAAGGCCAGGCCCACGCTCGCGGGGCGCTTCCCCTGACCGACGAAGCGCCGCGTGGAGTTGTCGATCGCGGCAATGTGGTCCCAGTCGTAGCTGTGCTTCACCCCGGTCAGATAGCACGTGATGACCAGGCCGATGGCCAGGGGCACCGAGCCGCCCAGGCTTCCCAACCCCCACAGCCCCAGCGCGACCAGGTGCAGAACGGCCACGGCACCCAGAGTGCACAGCACACGCGTGCGGAACGGCCAATCGTCCACCGATGGGCGGCCCACAGCGGGGTTCAGAGTCGAGAGTGCAGACACGGAATTCTCCTGTTCAGTACTTGCGAAGATCGACGGCGCCCTGCCCGAACCAACGCTCACGCAGCAGATTGACCACGGCCTCGATGGCCTCGGAGACCTCGGGCGTGGAACGGCCCAGGACACGCACGGCCATGCCGGGCACGGGCGTTGCAGTGGCACCGGCTCTAACGTGGCCGGAGCGCTCGGCGAGCAGGGCGCGGACGTCGGCCAGAGCGGCGTCGTCGGCGCGGGGATCGATCACCAGAAGCGAGCCGACGTGCGTGTAGCCCTCAAAGAATCCGAGACCGTCGAGCCCGTGAGCGCCGGGCTCCAGCAGCAAGTTGTCGACCACCACGGGCCGCCCCGCCATGCTCACGCGGGTGCGCAGCCGCACGCGGTCGTAGCGGAACGGTTCGCCGGTGGGGGACCAGCCGGGCGTGACCAGGTCCGCGAGCACGAGGCTCGCCGACGGCTCCATGGCCACGCGCGTGACCTGGTCGTAGCGCGCATCCCGATAGGCGATCAGCTGGTCCGGCAGGTATTCGAGCCGGCTGTCGGCACCGAGCCGCACGTCCGTTTCCTGCAGCGTGTGGTCGCGCGGCGAGCGATAAACCTTGGTCGCCGATTGCGTGGTCAGCAGCAGGTCCGCGCCCGGCTCGAGCGCGAGGTTCGTGCGGTAGCGGTCGCCGTCCAGGTACCCGCCGCCGGGATTGACCACCGCGTACGTGACCTGCCCGGACGCGTCCAGATAGTGCGGCCGCAGCACCCGCAGCGAGCCCCGGTGGAACTGCCGCACGGCCACGGATCGCCCGGCGCGCGGGGCCACGGTCAAGTCCAGTTCGCCACGCCAGGTGCCATTTTCCACGGACGACGACGCCGCTCGCGCCAGGCTCGCAGGTTCGTTGTGGCCCGTGGACGGTGCGTTCAGAGCACCCGTGAGGATCGGGGAACTCATGCCAAATCCAGCATGAGTACGTCGTGACGCAGCCACTGGATGACATGCTCCAGACCTTCGTCGGTCTTGAGGTTGGTGAAGCAGAAGGCCTTGTCACCGCGGAAGTCTTTGGAATCCGACTCCATGACGGACAGATCCGCGCCCACGTGGGGTGCCAGGTCCGTCTTGTTGATGATGAACAGGTCGGACTTGATCATGCCCTGGCCGGCCTTGCGGGGGATCTTTTCACCCTGGGCCACGTCGATGATGTAGATGGAGAAATCCACCAGCTCGGGGCTGAACGTGGCGGAGAGGTTGTCGCCGCCGGACTCCACGAAAATCACGTCCAGGTCAGGGTGCTCGGCCTCCAGCTTGTCGATGGCCGCCTGGTTCATGGAGGTGTCTTCGCGGATAGCGGTGTGTGGGCAGCCGCCGGTTTCCAGACCGATGATGCGGTCCAGGGGCAGCACGCTGTTCTGCGAGAGGATCTTGGCGTCCTCGATCGTGTAGATGTCGTTGGTGATCGCGGCCAAGGACATCTCATCGCTCAGGGCACGGGTCAGGCGTTCGATCAGCTGAGTCTTACCCGCTCCGACGGGTCCGCCGATGCCAACTTTGATGGCGTTCATGGTGTGAATCTCCTTGCGATGGGTCTGCGAAGTGCTGGGTGGGTGGTGAGTCGGTGATCAGCTCATGAACATGCGGGCCCGCTGGGTCTCGTGCTGCATCTGGGCGATCTCCAGTCCGGGAGAGACGGCCCCCAGATCGTCGAGCGTGAGCTGGGCAATCCGGGCCTCCGCTCGGGTGACATGACTACGCATGACCCCCAGGACCCGCTGCCCTGCGTTCTGGCCGATGGGGATTCCGCGCACTGCGTTCTGCATCAATGCAGTGACCGTGGAGAACAAATAGGCGCTCACCAGTGACGTAGCGGGAACGCCGTGGTCCGTGCCTATCAGCCCGAATGCAATGGCCTGGTGACCGTGGCATGTTCCAGCGTCAACCAGCGCGGCGTAGCTCTCCAGGCAGGGGCCGGGCAGGGACAGCCGGCCGATGTCGAGCAGCCGCTTACCCATGGTCAGTCCGGCCTGCCTGACCTGTGAGGGCAGGGCCTGGGCGTACATGAGGCCGTCCAGTTCGATCAGAAAGTCGATGCCACTTTGAGCATCCTCGCCAGTGCCAGTGCCAGTGCCAGTGCCAGTGCCAGGCGCAGCGCACGCCTCCGCCGTCAATCGCACGGCCAGCCCGTCCGCGTAGACCAACTGGTGATCCACGAACTGCGCGAGCCACTCCTGGAACGTGGCCTCGTCGTGCACGGTGCCCCTCTGGAGGTACGTCTCCATACCAAAGGTGTGTGCGAACGCGCCCGTGGGGAGGGCGGAATCGCACAACTGGAGGAGCGTGAGTAAGGGCTCGTGCGGCGTCGTCGAACTGAGCATGAAAAGTCCTAGTGCGTGTGCTCGGCGTGCCGGAACGGAACGGGCATCACGCGGTCCTGGCGCTGATAGGGGACCTGCTGGGCGTCCAGGTAGTCGGCCACGGTGTGATCGAACTGGACGACCATGACCTGAGCGCCGTACTCGGAGGAGGCATCGAAGAACTGGGCCTGCAAGTGGCGGTTGCCCAGCGCATGCGCGGTCACGCCCATTTCGGTGATGGAGCGCGGCGCGATGACCAGCACGTCTGTGGCTTCCACGGACACCGCGACCACGCCGGACTCGTCGCGGAGCAGAATGTCCCCGTCCTTCAGATCACCGTCCCGGCCGTGCGGGGAATTCAAGCGCAAGCCCAGGGTGCGGCCGTGATCCGTGGTGACGCGTTGGATGCGCTTGACCAGGTCGGCGCTGGGCAGGACCACTTTCTCCACGTGGAGGCTCTCGCGTTCGGCGGGTGGCAGATCGGCCACGTTGCCGATCACCTGTTCAACGATCATGGGTGGTTCCTTTCAAAAGTTGTCGGGGAATGGCCCGAAAAATCGAGCCGGAAAGCGGGGGCTAGAAGAGGAAATAACGCTGCGCCATGGGTAACTCGTCCGAGGGCTCACAGGTGATGGTCTGGCCGTCCACGCGTACCTCGTAGGTTTCCGGGTCCACCTCGAGCTGCGGGGTTTCACCGTTGAAGGGGAGGTCCGCTTTCCGCAGGGATCGGATCCCGTGCACGGGTTCCACCATTTTTCGCAGCCCCAACTGATCGGGCACCCCAGCGTCCACGGCGGCCTGGGACATGAACGTGATCGACGAGGAATACACCGCCGAGCCCAACGCGCCAAAGGCGTTGCGCATCAACTGCGGCTGCGGCGTGGGGATCGAGGCGTTCGGATCACCCATGACCGAGCTGGCGATCTGCCCGCCCTTAAGAATCAGGGCTGGTTTCACCCCGAAGAACGCGGGATCCCACAACACCAGATCCGCCAGCTTGCCGACTTCCACGCTGCCCACGTGCCCTGAAATCCCGTGGGTGAGCGCCGGGTTGATCGTGTACTTGGCGATGTAGCGCTTGAGCCGAGCGTTGTCCCCGCGCTCGCTGTCACCGGGGAGCTTGCCGCGCTGCTTCTTCATCTTGTCCGCGACCTGCCACGTCCGTAGCACCACCTCGCCCACCCGACCCATGGCCTGTGAGTCAGAGCTCGTGATGGAAAAAACGCCCATGTCCTGCAGGACGTCCTCCGCGGCAATGGTCTCCGGGCGGATCCGAGAATCCGCGAAAGCTACGTCCTCCGGGATATCTGGATTGAGGTGGTGGCACACCATGAGCATGTCCAGGTGCTCTTCCTCGGTGTTGCGCGTGAACGGCAGCGTGGGATTGGTGGACGCCGGCAACACGTTGGGCATGCCCGCGATCTTGATGATGTCCGGGGCATGCCCGCCGCCCGCGCCCTCCGTGTGGTACGTGTGAATCACGCGCCCGGCAATGGCATTGATGGTGTCCTCCACGAACCCGGCCTCGTTGAGCGTGTCCGTGTGGATGGCCACCTGAACGTCGTATTCGTCCGCCACGCGCAGCGAGTTATCGATCGCCGCCGGCGTGGAACCCCAGTCCTCGTGCACCTTCAGTCCGATCGCCCCGGCCTCGATCTGTTCGGCCAGGGGTTCGACGGCGCTCGCGTGCCCCTTCCCCAGGAAGCCCACGTTCATGGGGAAGTTCTCCACTGCTCGCAGCATGTTGGCCAGGTGCCACGCGCCCGGTGTGACGGTCGTGGCCTTGGTGCCTTCCGCCGGGCCTGTGCCGCCGCCGATCATGGTGGTGATCCCGGAATTCAGCGCGGTGCCGAATTGCTCCGGACTGATGAAGTGGATGTGCGAATCGATCCCGCCCGCGGTGAGGATCTTCCCCTCGCCGGAAATGGCTTCCGTGGCGGGGCCGATCGTGAAGTCCACCCCGTCCATGATGTTGGAGTTCCCGGCCTTGCCGATGGCTATGATCCTGCCATCCCGCAGGCCGATGTCCGCCTTGTAGATACCGGTGTAATCGAGCACGATCGCGTTGGTGATCACGGTGTCGGCCACGGGTAGATCACCGGGAGCGCCGTCGCGCGTGGCCTGGCCGTTCAGACCCATACCCTCGCGCATGACCTTGCCGCCACCGAAGATCGTTTCGTCGCCGCGGACCGTGTGATCCGCCTCGATCTCCAGGAACAACTCGGTGTCAGCCAGGCGGATGGCATCCCCGGTGGTGGGGCCGTACAACCCGGCGTACTGCTGCCGGGACATCTCGAAACTCATGGGGATCCTTGCCTAGTCGAGGGGGCCGTTGACTGCGTTGCGGAAACCGTGGACGGCGCGTGCGCCCGCCATGGTCACCAGGCGCACGGTTTTCTGGTCGCCGGGTTCGAAGCGCACGGCGGTGCCGGAGGGGATGTCCAAGTGGAAACCGCGAGCGGCCTCGCGGTCGAAGTCCAGCGCCGCATTGGCCTCGTAGAAGTGGAAGTGCGACCCCACCTGAACCGGGCGGTCACCGGTGTTGGTAACCTCCAGTTCCACGGTGGGGCGGTCCGGATTGCACAGGATGGGTTCGTCGGAGAGCAGGTATTCGCCGGGGATCACGGGGAGTCCTTATCGGATGGGGTCGTGGACGGTCACGAGCTTGGTGCCGTCCGGGAAGGTCGCCTCCACTTGGACGTCGTGGATCATCTCCGGGATGCCCTCCATGACGTCTTCGCGGGTCAGGATGGTGGTGCCCCAGCTCATGAGGTCCGCCACCGTGCGGCCGTCACGGGCGCCCTCGAGCAGCTCGTAGCTGATGATCGCCACGGCCTCGGGGTGGTTCAGTTTGAGACCGCGCGCTTGGCGGCGTCTGGCGAGGTCCGCGGCCACGACGATCATGAGTTTCTCGTGCTCGCGCGGTAGCAGGTGCATGGTGGCTCCGTGGTTCATCCGTGGTTTAAGGGTCGAGCGCGGCGAGCTCACGTTGTGAGCTCCACCTACCGCTCGGTTCGATGACCATGTTGTTAGACCCATGAGTCAGAAAAAGCACCGTTGTGTTTCGTGCGTGTTAAATGGCGGCCGGTCCATCAATTAGGCGATGCATCAGCGGACCCTCGCGCTCGGTACGCTGGCCGTGTGGTTGAACAGAGTCAGTGGATGAAACAGGTCGAGGCCAACCCCGGGCACTCACAGTGGTACATCGAGCGGTTCCGGCAGCTGGCCGCCGCCGGTGACGACATCGTGGGCGAGGCTCGGTTGATCGACGCCATGGTGGGCCGCAGCTCCCGGGTTCTGGACGCCGGTTGCGGCCCCGGACGCAACGCGGGTTACCTGCATGCGGTGGGGCACAGCGTCGTCGGCGTGGACGTGGACCCGGCACTGATCGAGGCCGCGCGTGAGGACTACCCCGGCCCCGACTACGTGGTTTCCGACCTCGCGGAAATGGACCTGCCGACCCACGGCATCACCGAACCCGTGGACGCGATCCTCTGCGCGGGCAACGTGATGACGTTCCTCGCCCCGAGCACGCGAGTCGAGGTGCTGCGACGCTTCGCCGCCCACCTTGCCGAGGATGGCCGCGCGGTGATCGGCTTCGGCGCGGGCCGCGGCTATCCGTTCCAGGAATTCTTCGACGACGCCGCCACGGCCGGTCTCGAGCCGCAGCTCCGGTTGTCGACCTGGCACCTGCGCCCGTTCAACGAGGACAGCGAGTTCTTGGTGGCGGTGTTAGGTAAGCGGGCGGGCTGATCTGGCCTTACCCTTTACTCCAGACACATTGCTTCCCACTGAATTGAGGAACGGTCATGGCTGTTGGGCTGGCCGCGTTACTGGATGACATTGCCGCTCTCGTGAAGTTGTCGGCGGCCAGCGTTGACGACG
>JAKDKI010000114.1 GCA_030453435.1 Kocuria sp. | reverse complement strand
TGTACTCGCTTGCTTCTCGCATTGTGAGACGGCAGTCTTAGAGCATGGACAATCTCGACGCGATGGATCCCACCGGTGCACCCCTCGGAACCCCTCTGGGCGGCCAGGGCACGGGAGCGGGTATGCCCGTGGAGTCGTCGTTTTCCCCGTCGGGCGTGGGCGTCATCGACAAGGCGTCTCTCATCCTGGACGCGCTCGAAGCAGGCCCAGCTTCCCTGGCAGAGCTCGTGGAGGCCACGGGGCTCGCTCGACCGACCGTTCACCGACTGGCAGTGGCACTGGCCCACCACCGATTCGTCGGGCGCGATGTGCAGGGTCGTTTCGTCCTGGGGTCACGGGTGGTCGAGCTCGCGTCCGCCGCGGGCGAGGATCGTCTCATTTCCGCCTCGGCTCCGGTTCTGCTCCAATTACGCGATGCCACCGGTGAGTCCTCGCAGGTCTTCCGCAGGCAGGGTGAGTGGCGCGTGTGCGTGGCCTCCGCCGAGCGGCCCATCGGCCTGCGAGACACCATTCCGGTGGGCACCCAGTTGTCCATGAAGGCCGGTTCTGCGGCCCAGGTCCTGATTGCATGGGAGGACCACGCACGGTTGATCGAGGGCCTCGCCCATGCTCGCTTTTCGGCGACCACGTTGGCGGGCGTTCGACGCCGCGGCTGGGCCCAGTCGATCGGCGAGCGCGAACCGGGCATCGCCTCGGTGTCGGCACCGGTGCGCGGGCCCTCCGGTCGAGTCATTGCGGCCGTGTCCATTTCCGGCCCCATCGAGCGCTTGTCCAAGCAGCCTGGCCACAAGCACGCCGAAGTGATTGTGCAGGCCGCCCGCCAGCTCACGGAGGCTGTGCGCGTGAGCGCCGCGTGAGAACCTGATTCAACAGCTCCACGGAGTCGACACATGCAGAACGGGACGGGGATTACTCCCCGTCCCGTTCTGTTGATCTGGCCCGTGACGACCGGACGCTAGCGAATCGGTGCTGTGGTCGTTGCCAAAGAGTTCCCGAAGCTGCGGTGGGCTTCGAGTTCGCGTTCCACCGGTGCCTCCACCAGCTCCCGTGCCGTCTCGCGCACCGACTCGCTCAAGCGGCGTCGTAGGCGGGAGGCCCGCATGCGGGAGGCGACGGAGGCGATGATCCCACCCGTGATGGCCAGGAAGATCGCGACCACCACACCGGTGAGGACCATGAGCGTGGGCACCGGTAGCGGGAAGCCCTCGACCGTGGGTGGCGGGGGCAGCGGGATCTGGAAGTATTCGGCCGCGAACAGACCCAGGAGCCAGAGCAAACCCAACACGGTCATGGCCATCGCGATCCACTGCAGCACGTCAAAGATGATCCACCACCAGGAGGCCGACCGCGCCGAGAACTTGGTGCGGGCCACGGCCTGATCCAAGGCATCCGGAAGGCGGGACTCATTGGAACGAGCGGCTACGCGCACGCTTCGACGCCACGGTGCTCCCGCGCCATCGGACACCGCATCCGCGTAATTACGGACGGCGGAGTCCGCGGACGCCTTCTGGGAGGCATTCATTGGCGGCAGAGACGTGCGATGGACCGAAGGGTCCGAGCCCTTGTCGTGACTCTCGATGTGCAGTCGTTTCAGCGGGTCCTTGCGGAACTTGGCGAGCCAGCGCGTAGCGATCCAACCGGTGTGCTTGCCGGCGCGCAAGCGATAGGAGCGAGCTGCAGCGTCGGCAATGAGGTCAACTCCCGCAGCACGGACGAGACCCGCGGTCAGTCGTTCGCTCGCCTCGCGGGTGATACCGCGCGGATCGCCCTCTCCGGCCGCCTCCGCGAGTACCTGCCCCGCGTGGATCACATCCGCCTCGAGGCGTTGTCCCGCCGCCGCCCGGTGCGCGGCGATCCCGTGGATGCGCTCTCGCAGTTCGGGCACGCCGTCACCTGTCAGTGCTGACACGGCCACGGGTGCGCTGGGTCCCGAGGTGGGTAGCCCGTCCTGAGCGAGCAGCTCACGGAGCGACGCCAACACATTGGGCAGGTCCGACGGCGCCAACCGGTCCGCCTGGTTGAGCACCACCATGGTGACCGCGCCATGGCGGGACAGGGGTTGCACAAAGTCCTGGTGCAGCACGGCGTCCGCGTACTTCTGCGGATCTACCACCCACACGACCACGTCCACCAGGCCCACCATGCGGTCCACGATGTCCCGGTGCTCGCGGGTGACCGAGTCGAAGTCGGGCAGGTCCAACAGGACCAGACCGCCACTCGTAGTGCTGGCCTTGCGGCCCTTACCGGTGCTGATACTCAGAGCAGGCCCCACCACATGGCGGTCGCTGACGTCCAACCAGTCCAGCAGGGCTTCGCTTCCCTCGACACCCCAAATTGCGGCAAGCGGCTGGGAAGTTGTGGGGCGGCGGGCCGCGGTACGCGCCAAGTCCTGACCGACCACTGCGTTGAACAGTGTCGATTTGCCGGATCCGGTCGCACCGAAGAAGCCCACCACCGTGTGATCGGCTGACAGTGCCCGCCGCTCCCCCGCACGTTCCAGAGCTTCGCGGGCCGCCATCACGGCATCTTGGTCAAGGCGCCCCTCGGCCAGTTCTGTGGCCTGGGCAAGACCCTTGATCCGATCGGACAGGGTGATCTCGGGCTGCTTGTTGCGCAGTTTCACAGGGCCTCACCGGCCGAGCGGATGTTCTGGGCCGCGGAGCGCAGTTCACCCGCGGCGGGGTGTTCACCCAGTTCGTCCAGGCGGTCCAGGAACGCTTTGGCGCGCTGGTCCAGCAGCTGCTTGATCCGCGTCTCCAGGTTCTCACGGGCCTTCTGGCTCATGCGGCGCACGGCGTCCTCACCGAAGACCGCTTCGAGCAGTTTGGTTCCCACCACACCGGAACCGCCGGCGATACCGACTTCAAGGCCCGTGAGACCACCGGTCATCGAGAACACACCGATCATGAGGATCACGGCCAACGCGTTGACGCCCAAAGACATGGCCCGAGCCTGCGTGCGTTTGCCCGCGCCCTCCTGCTGGATCATGAGCATCACGTCAGATTGCCACGCTCGGATGTGTTCGGCGGCCGTTTGGGGGTAGTCCTCCGGCAGCGCGGACAAGTCGCGGCCGGCCAACAGGACCTGACCCGCGGTTTCATCACGCCAGCGCCGCTCGGCCAATTCCGAGGCCCTCGCAGTGTGCTCCACGATCACGGCCTGCAGACCGGTTTCGATCGCCTCCTCGACCTGGACCTCCGGAGCGGGTTCGCCCTTGAAGAATGCGGTGATCCGGTCGCGCACCCGCCCGATTCCGGCCTCCAGGTTGCGGAAGAACTCGCCGGTTCCCACGAAATCCTGCCAACGCGCGAGGACTTCACCGCGCAGCAACGTGCCATCACGGGTTGAGTCGATGACCGCTTCCAGAGCGTCGTCGAACGCGGTGGTGACCTCACGGCGCAGGTGATCTTCAGTGCGCTGTTGGCCTTCTACGGCCTCCGCGGTGCGGTCGGTGTTGTCCGCGAGTTCACGCACGGCGCCACCCAGCGTGCGAGCAGCAATCTCGGAGCGGGCCTGCGCATCGGCACCGAGCTCTTCGAGCCAGCCTCGCAACGGGGCCACCACGCGGGGCGGCAACATGCCTAGTTCGTTGAGCGGGGATTCCTCCACCACAAAGATGGGCGCGTGGGACAGGCCCTCCTGGTTCAGCATCCGTCGCAGGTCGTCCTGGATTTCCTCCGCCGACGCCGCCTGCACACGATCCAGCACCACGGCCACGGTGATGTCGCGGCCGGCCGCATTGCGGAGCAGTTGCCACGGCACGGCGTCCGCGTAGCGATTGGCGGTCGTGACGAACAGCCACAGGTCAGCCGCGGAAAGCAGCTGGGCGGCGAGCGCCCGGTTGTCGTCCGAGACGGAGTCGACGTCCGGGGCATCCAGCACGGCAAGCCCCTGCGGAATCTTTTCGTCCGCCAGCAACACCAGAGAACCGGTGTCCTCCACCGGCCGGTCGCCGTCATGGGGAGCCGGAGCCGTCACGGTGGGATCCATGAGCTTGCCGCGCACACGCGCTAGGTGCGGAAGGACGCGCTGGGAAGTGAATGCGGCGGCGTCGTCGGGGTGGTGAATCAGGAGTGGCCGGCGCGTGGTGGGACGAATGGCACCGGACCGAGTGACCGGGTGGCCCACCAGGGCATTGACCAGAGTGGATTTGCCGGCGCCGGTCGACCCTCCTACCACCGCGAGCAGCGGGGCGTCCAAAGAACGAACGCGTGGCAGCACGTAGTCGTCGAGCTGGGCAACGGCCCGTCCCACGGTCTCTCGCTGCTGCGGCGCGCTGGCCGTGGCAAGTGGCAGCGTGGTGGAGCTCAACAGGTCTCGGGTCTGCTCAAGCGCTTCGATCAGCGGAGTGGCAGATGCGTTTTCGGTGCTCACGCCGCCATTGTGCCAGTGTTCGGGGACTCACTGCGCGTATCACGGCAAAAGCGACGCGTCGTGGCTCAGCGCAGGTCGAGCAACCCGCAGATCTCCGCGAACGCCTCTGGAACCACGCTGTAGTGTGCCCACTTTCCCCGCTGCTCACGCGTGATCAGCCCCGCGTCCACGAGTTTCTTCATGTGGTGACTCACCGTGGGTTGGCTGATGCCCAGCTCTTCCGTGAAATCACACGAGCACACGCTGTCACAACCCTGTGCGGCCAAATGTGAGAGCAACCGCAAGCGCATGGGGTCCGCAAGCGCCTTGAGCACCCGCGCGATCCGTTGTGCGTCCTCCGCGCCGATCACACCCTGAAACAGCGAACAGCACTCCCCGGTGTCGGTCGCGGGGGCACAGCACGCGGATGAGGTGGCGTTCAGGGACTCGGGCGTGGCGGTCATGCGTTCATCTTACTTTGACGTATATCGATGTGAACCCTGAGCCACCTGGCCTGTCGTGAACGGCTCCCTGAACGCGGTGACGTCGGAGTGGTCACACCGAGCGTTCATACACGTGCGCGGTGGTGACCACGCCGTCATCTCGGACCCATTCCTTGGCTTCGCGGGTGGGTTCGTACCCGAGACGACGCCAAAATCCCTCCGCGGCCTCCGCGTTGGTGGCCACGATCGACAGCCGGAGTGTCGTTATCCCCGAGTCGCTCATCGCTCGGTCATCCAAGGCCTCATGGAGCATGCGGCCCACTCCCCTGCCCTGACTGTCGGAGCCCACCTGAAGCAGACCCACGTACATGACCTCTGGGCGCGGGTAGCCGCGCACGGCGTCTGCCACCCCGATGAGTCGGTTGTCATCCCACAAGCCGATGGTGATCTTGGACTCCAGGTCCAGACCGGGTGGCCGGGCGTGGAGGACGTCGCGAGCGGCGTCGGACTTGGGCGGCCGCCCGAACACCCGCATGGAGTACCCGCCGTCGTCCATGATCAGACCGGTGAGCGCTTCGAGGTCATTGGAGGTGAGGTCGGACACACGACAGGTCATGCCATCAGTCTAGGAACCATACGGAAGTCCCACGTCTAGCCGGCGACGCGGCCGCCCCACCTTCCCGGGCAAGCGTCACCCACGTCTTGAGGGCCGTAGGAACCCGCCCCAGATATGAAAAAACCCCGCCTCCGAAAGGAGACGGGGTTTCGTCACATGCGTGACCCCAGCGGGATTCGAACCCGCGTTACCGCCGTGAGAGGGCGGCGTACTAGGCCGCTATACGATGGGGCCCTAGTTGATCGAGAAGCTTTTTGGCTCAATCGACGGACTAAACAGTAACATCAGATTTCGCCAGCACCAACTTGCTCGCTCGGTGCATTCCATCCGCTGTCAGATCAGTGGATGTTCAGCGCTGGGATACCAGGACTCGAACCTAGAACGACGGTACCAGAAACCGCTGTGTTGCCAATTACACCATATCCCAATGTTTTGCTGGGGCTTTCGCACCCGCGCAACGAGCAATAACTATACCCAATCGCTGCGCGGGTGCCAAACCGAGGAAGGGCGCCTAGCTCAGCTGTGCTGCGAGCGCCTTGATGCGGTTCAGAGACGATTCCTTACCCAGGATCTCCAGGGACTCGAACAGCGGCGGCGAGATGCGCTCACCGGACACTGCGGTCCGCACCGGGCCGAAAGCGAGACGCGGCTTGATCTCCAAGCCCTCGACAATGGCCTCACGCAAAGCGGCCTCGATGGGCTCGGCGGTGAAATGGTCCAGCGGCTCGAGTGCCTGGACGGCAGCCTGCAGAACCTGCGGGGCGCTTTCCTTGAGCTGCTTCTGAGCGTCCGGGGCGATCTGGATCTGATCGTCGGAACGGAACAGGAAGCCCAGCAGCCCCGGGGTCTCGCCCAGCAGGTTCATGCGCTCCTGCACCAGTGGGGCGGCCTGATCCAGGATGGCGTTCTGCTCATCGGTGAGGGTCTCCCCCACCAGGCCCGCAGACTGCAGGTACGGGATCAGGCGGTTACGGAAGTCCTGCGGATCCAGCATGCGGATATGCGTGCCATTGATCGCGGTGGCCTTCTTGACGTCGAAGCGCGCGGGGTTGGCCAACACGTCGTGGATGTCGAAGTTCTCCACGAGCTGCTCGACACTGAAGATGTCTTCATCAGCGGACAAGGACCAGCCCAGCAGCGCCAGGTAGTTCAACAAGCCTTCGGGGATGAATCCGTTGTCTCGGTGGTTGAACAGGTTGGATTCGGGGTCCCGCTTGGAGAGCTTTTTGTTGCCCTCACCCATCACGTAGGGAAGGTGTCCGAATTCGGGGATGAACTCCGCCACGCCAACGTCCATGAGTGCGCGGTACAGCGCGATCTGGCGCGGGGTCGAGGACAGCAGATCCTCACCGCGCAGCACCTGGGTGATACCCATGAGGGCGTCGTCGACCGGGTTGACCAGGGTGTAGAGGGGCTTGCCGTTGGCACGAGCCACCACGAAGTCCGGTACCGAGCCGGCCTTGAAAGAAATTTCGCCGCGGACCAGATCATTGAAGGCAATGTCCTCGTCGGGCATGCGCAGACGCAGCACGGGCTTGCGTCCCTCGTCGCGGAACGCCTGCTTCTGTTCCTCGGTCAGGTCGCGATCGTAGTTG
The DNA here is from genome assembly GCA_030453435.1 of Kocuria sp. Classification (GTDB taxonomy): domain Bacteria; phylum Actinomycetota; class Actinomycetes; order Actinomycetales; family Micrococcaceae; genus Kocuria; species Kocuria atrinae. The sequence goes on along the minus strand of JAKDKI010000114.1, from coordinate 175 downwards.
TCGTACCCGAGCTTGGGGTCCTCGCCCTTGGCCTTGTGCCGCGCCTCCACCTCATCCGGTGTGGAGAAGTCCTCGTACACATGACCGGACTCGACCAGTTTGGCCAGCACGTCCTGGTAAATGTCACCGCGCTGGGACTGGCGGTAGGGCTCGTGCGGGCCACCCACGTTGACGC
>JAKDKI010000467.1 GCA_030453435.1 Kocuria sp. | reverse complement strand
GCATCGCAGGCCTGGCCGCCGGCCCCATGACCGGCTTCAACCCGGCCGGCGTGGACGAGGAGTTCTTCGAGGGCGCCGGCAAGCACTCCATCGTGGTCGTCAACCTGGGCACCCCGGTCGAGCCGGAGTACGCGCGCAACCCGCGCTTCGACGCCGAGGATGTCACCGAGACCATCTGATCTCGCCCCATATGAAAAGCGAGCCGGACCTGCCCATTGAGGCGGAACCGGCTCGCTTAGTTTTTGAGTGCAGATGTTGCTTTAGCTGTTGCTCAGTCCTTTCGGACCCCCGGACGAGGTTGATGCTCCCCCGTCATGCCGCCGAGCGGGTTGGCGAGCTTTTCGAGAACGGGCATGGCGGCGTCGAGCGCGGCCAGTTCTTTGTCGTTCAGCCGTGCCAGAACCTTGGCAACCACCTCGTTGCGGTGTCGGTCTTCAGCGGCGATCACACTGTGGCCCCGGGGCGTGAGCTTCACGAGGACCGCACGGGCGTCGGCGGGATCGGGTTGCCGTTCCACCAGCCCAGACTTCATGAGGCGGTCAACGCTCTGGGTTGCTGTGGGGGTACGAACTCCGAGGTTCGCTGCAATAGTCGTCATGCGGACCCCGCCGTCTGTCAACATAGACATGAGGCTGATCTGCTGGCTGGTGAGCTCCCGCGTATTGTCCAAACGCCGGAGGAAGAACACCCCGTGACGCAGCGCCGTGCGAAGTTGTTCGGCACTTCTAATGGGCACGGAGCCCTGGGACTGGCTCTCAACAGCGGGAGTCTTATCCATAGTTAGTTAACCTAATTTATGCTTCAGAAAATAGCAACTTATTGAAGCACGTGAAGCAGTGGAAATGTCAGGGGAGGGAAGTGCTGAAATCCGTGAAGATTTCAGCACTTCCCTCCCTTGAGACCCGCTGGTTGCGGTTCCCTCACATATGACTCAACCGGACCGGCGAATCGCGGTGGAGAACGCGGTCTGACTTACAGAATCTGCGCGAACCGCTTCACACCTTCCCGGATTCGCACCGGTGAGACGCCGGAGAACGCCAATCGAACGGCATCGGAAGACCGGCCGTCTGAGTAGCATGCGGAGCCGGGTACCAGGACAACTCCCTGCTCGATCGCATCCCGCAACAGATCGTCCTTGTCGGCCAGTCCGGGCACCGTAACCCAGGTGAAGAAGCCACCGGTCGGTTCGGTCCACGAGGCGTGCTCAGGCATGAACTCCTCCAGCGCCGCCTTCATGGCCTGCCACCGCTCCCGGTAGAACTCCACAGCCCGGTCCAGCGCTGGCTCCCACTGTTCCGATCCGACCCACGAGGTCACCAGCGACTGGGCCAGATTGGACGGGTGGATCACCACGGACTCGGCGGCGATCTGCAGGCGCCCTCGCACCTCAGGCGGGGCAACGAGCCAGCCCACACGCAGCCCCGGAGCGAAGATCTTGGAGAAGCTGCCCAGGTGAATCACGTGTTCCGGATCCATGCCGTGCATCGAGGGCAGCGGTCCGGAGCGATCGAAGGACAACAGCGCGTACGGGTCATCCTCCACGATCATCACGTCGCGTTCGGCGCAGACACGCACCAATTCACGACGCCGCTCGGCCGGCATGGTCACGCCGGTCGGGTTCTGGAAGCTCGGGATCACGTATACGAACGGGACCCGTTTACCCTCCGCAGCCAGCTGGTCCAAAGCGGTAGCAACACGTTGAGGATCAAGACCGTGCTCATCGACTTCCACATGACGGACGTCCACCTCGTAGGCACCGAAGACGCCTAAGGCACCCACGTAAGTGGGACCCTCAGCGAGAATCACGTCCCCCGGGTTGCAGTACAGCTTGGTCACCAGGTCCAGGCCGGCCTGTGATCCCGTGGTCGGAAGGACATCCGCGGAGGTGATATCCGAACCACCCCGGGACATGAGCTGCACGACCAGGTCTCGCAGCGGCGTCGTCCCCGCGCCGGAACCGTACTGCAGAA
>JAKDKI010000466.1 GCA_030453435.1 Kocuria sp. | reverse complement strand
ATGCTTTCGTCATGCCGTTCATTTCCACGATTCTCGGCTACGACGTCTTCAACCCCGCTGAAATCGTCCCTGAGTTCACCGCTGACATCGGTGTCAAGAAGGGTGAAAAGATCGATTATGCGATCGTTCAAGACAACCAAGTGCAGATGCTCATCGAGTGCAAGCACGTAGGCGCTCCACTATCTCTTGAACACGCTTCACAGCTCTTCCGATACTTCGCCGTAACGAACGCTCGCATCGCGATCTTGACCATTGGCGAGGTCTACCAGTTCTATACGGATTTGGATGCGCCGAACAAGATGGATTCCAAGCCGTTCTTGGTTCTCGATCTGTCCGACATCGACATGACGCTCATCCAAGAGCTGCAAAAGCTGAGCAAGACGGAGTTCGACCTGGACTCAATCATCAACGCTGCCGGTGAACTCAAGTACGTGGGCCAGATCAAAAGGGCAATTGCTTCCCAGTTCAAGGAGCCTTCGGACGACTGGATCAAGTTCTTTACCAACCGGGTCTACGAGGGTGCATACACGCAGAAAGTGAGGGAACAGTTCACTCCGCTCGTTGCCAAAGCCGCGCAGCAATTCCTCAATGAGCAGGTCAATAACCGCCTCACTACTGCCTTGGGCGCGGGCTCAACTCCCCCGCCGATTCCCAGCGAAGATGCTCCCGCCGATGCAATTCAGAGCCAGGACGAATCAGACAAGGACCTCCGAGAGTCCGAAGACGGAGTGGTCACCACGCTGGAGGAATTGAACGGATTTCACATCATTCGCGCCATCGTGTGCAACCAGGTTGATGTTTCCCGTGTGACCTACCGTGACGCCAAAACCTATTGCGCTGTCTTGCTGGATGACAACAATCGGAAGAGCATCGCGCGTCTTCACTTCAACCGCAGCCAGAAGTACATCGGCATTTTCGATGAGGACAAAAAGGAAACCCGCCAGCCGATCGATTCACTGGAGCAGATCTACGCACTGAGCGACGACCTGCGAGCGACTGTGGAGCGACTCAACTCCTAACTGGATACTCTCTAAGTACTTCAGTTGTCGTTAGAAAGTTCCCCATGCTCATCCTCACCGCCGCTCTTGTTGCCGTCCTGGTGGGCAGCATCCTGCAACGGGTCTCGGGTACCGGCGTGGGGCTGGTCGTGGCTCCGGTGTTGTCGCTGCTGATGGGCCCGGCCACGGGCGTGCTGGTGACCAACGCGGCCACGGTGTGCTCGGGTTTCATGATCACGCTGTCCGTTCGCCGGATGGTCGAGTGGAAACACGCGGCCATCCTGATCGCCGCAGCCCTGCCCGGAGTCATCCTCGGGGCGCTCGTGGTCAGTTGGGTATCGGCAGAATGGCTTCAGATCGGTGTGGGCGCAGTGGTTCTGCTCGCCCTGGCCATCACCAAGTTCTCCCGCAGTACCGGTGACGTGAAACAGCGAAAAGCCGTTGTCCCGGCAGGTCTGATCGGCGGATTCTTCAACTCCACGGCGGGCGTGGCCGCGCCGGCCATGGTCGTGTACTCGCGCATCACCAATTGGGATCAGCTGCGATTCGCCGCCACCATGCAACCGGTGTTCATGTCCCTGGGGGCACTGTCCGTGGGGTCCAAACTGATCGCGGGGGTGCCGTTCGTGCTCCCGGTCCCGGTGTTTGTGGCGTTCGTCTCCCTCATTGCCACGATCTTCGTGGGCATCACCGTTGGCACGTGGCTCTCACGTCGCTTGGACAAGGCCGCGGCATCCAAACTGGCGATGACGCTGGCGGCGGTGGGCGGCGTCGTCGTTATGGTGCGAGGTGCATTGGCTCTGATCCTGGCGTGACGGTTTAAGGTTCCCTATTACCGAATCCGAGACAGAAATCAGTAATAGGGAACCACACATCGCCCCGCTACCGCCGGGCCGGCAGCTCGCGCACCTCGTGGCGCTTGCCGTAGGCCATGATGCCCAGGCAGACGACGGCGATAACCGCGCCGGAGAGGAACAGCCACG
>JAKDKI010000113.1 GCA_030453435.1 Kocuria sp. | reverse complement strand
ATCGAGTACTTGGTGGCTGCGTTCGACGATGCTTCGCTCATGCTCCCAGCCTAAATCCGCCGAGCCCGGGTATTCCACAACGTGAATTCGAGTCTCGGATATTGAGACAGACAACGGCGGCGTCGCCATGTTGCCATGACGACGCCGCCGCACCAGTCTGCGCAAGCGAGATCAGCCTCTGAGAGCCTCGGGCTCTTCGTAGCGCGGGAACACACCGGTCGGCTTGGGGAGGTCGGTTCCGGGCGCCAGTCGCTCGGTGATCGCCGCGTACTGCCGGGCCTCACCCTCGGGCTGGCCCAGCTGGGTCAGCAACTTGGCCATGGAGTCCGGCATGACCGCCTGCACCAAAATCGCCACGATGCGCAGCACTTCGGCCGTCACGTACAGCACGGTGGCCATGCGCTCCGGGTCGGTCTTACGCAGCACCCACGGTTCCTGCGCGGTGAAGTAGCGGTTGGCGTTGGCAATCACGCGCCACACCGCTTCCAGCCCGCGGTGGAAGGCCTGGGCATCAAATGCGGTGCGGAACGTCTCCACCACGGCGTTGGCCTCGTCGAGCATCGCTTGATCTTCGGCCGTGAAGTCTCCGGTTTCGGGAACCGCTCCCCCGAGGTTCTTGGCGACCATGGACAAACTGCGCTGGGCCAGATTGCCCAGGTCATTAGCCAGGTCCGAGTTGATGCGGGAGGCAATCGCGTCGTGGGAGTAATTGCCATCCTGACCGAAGGGAACCTCACGCAACAGGAAGAAACGCAACTGGTCCAGCCCGTACTCCTCGATGAGCGAGTGCGGGTCGATCACGTTACCCACGGACTTGGACATCTTCTCGCCCTGGTTGAACAAGAACCCGTGGGCGTACACGCGCTTGGGCAATTCCAGTCCGGCAGACATCAGGAAAGCCGGCCAGTACACGGCGTGGAACCGGGCAATGTCCTTGCCGATCAGGTGCAGATCGGCGGGCCAGAACTTCTGGAACTTGGGGTCTTCCGTGTCCGGGTACCCAAGGCCGGTCAGGTAATTGGTGAGGGCGTCCACCCACACGTACATCACGTGGTCCGGGTTGCCCGGTACGGGCACGCCCCAGTCGAAGGTGGTACGGGAAATCGACAGGTCCTGCAGTCCCCCGCTCACGAAGGAAGCAATCTCGTGGGAACGGGTTTCGGGTTGCACGAAACCAGTCTTGTAGAGCTCCAGGAGCTTGTCCTGATAAGCCGAAAGGCGGAAGAAGTAGCTCTCCTCCTCGGTCCAGGTCAGTTCGGTGCCGGTGCCGATCGAATACCGCTGGCCGTTCTCGCGGACCTCGGTCTCGTCCTCGGCATAGTAGGCCTCGTCGCGCACGGAGTACCAGCCGGCATACTTGTCCAGGTAGATGTCCCCGTTGGCCTCCATCCGCTTCCAGATGTCCTGGCTCGCGGCGTAGTGGTCCTCGTCCGTGGTGCGGATGAAACGGTCGTAGCTGACCTGCAGCTCGTCGTCCATTTCCTTGAACTGGGCGGCGTTCTGGTCCGCAAGTTCACGCGGTGACACACCCTGTTTCTCGGCGGTCTGCTGCATCTTCTGGCCGTGCTCGTCCGTTCCTGTCTGGAATCGCACGTCGAAGCCGTCCAGTCGTTTGAAACGCGCCATGGTGTCCGCGGCAATCGCCTCGTACGCGTGCCCGATGTGCGGGGACCCGTTCGGGTAGGAAATCGCGGTGGTCAGGTAGTAGGGAATCTGCTCGCTCACGCCCACCACTCTAGCGACCGTCCGGTACTTTTCTCGCCTCGAGAACTCCCAGGACAGCACGACGCCGCCGGGAGAGTTCGCGTGAACTCTCGCGGCGGCGTCGACGATCACATCATGGCACCCGATTGGAGTGCCGGATCAGGACCGATCAGCGAGCGGCAGTGCCTTCGGTGTAGTCCTCATCGGTCTGTTCCCATGCGAAGAGGGAACGCAGCTCGCGGCCGGTCTCCTCAATGGGGTGAGACTCTTCCTTGGAGCGCAGTTCCTTGAACTCCTTGCCACCATTGGACTGATCATCCATGAAGCGCTTGGCGAAGGTGCCGTCCTGGATGTCCTTGAGCACAGCCTGCATGTTCTCCTTGACATGAGCGTCAGCCACGCGCGGGCCGGAGACGTAGTCGCCGTACTCGGCGGTGTCGGAGATGGACCAGCGCTGCTTGGCAATGCCGCCCTCGACCATGAGGTCCACGATCAGCTTCAACTCGTGAAGCACCTCGAAGTACGCGATCTCCGGCTGGTAGCCGGCCTCGGTGAGAACCTCGAAGCCCTGCTGCACCAGGTGGGACATGCCGCCGCACAGCACGGCCTGCTCGCCGAACAGGTCGGACTCGGTTTCCTCAGTGAAGGTGGTCTCGATGACACCGGCACGAGTGCCGCCAATGCCCTTGGCGTAGGACAGTGCCAGCTCAAGAGCCTTACCGGAGGCGTCAACCTCAACAGCCACCAGGTCGGGCACGGCGCGGCCGGCCTCGAACTCGCGACGCACGGTGTGACCGGGACCCTTGGGCGCAACCATGGCCACGTCAACGCCCTCCGGGGCCTTGATGTAACCGAAACGGATGTTGAAGCCGTGAGCGAAGAAGATGGCGTCGCCCTCGTCCAGGTTGTCCTTGATGGACTCCTCGAAGACCTTGGCCTGGACCTGGTCCGGGGTCAGGATCATGATGACGTCGGCTTCCTTGGCGGCCTCGGCCACGGTGAGCACGCGCAGACCGTGTGCTTCAGCCTTCGCACGAGACTTGGAACCCTCGGCCAGACCGATGCGGACGTCAACACCGGAATCACGCAGGTTCAGCGCGTGGGCGTGACCCTGGGAGCCGTAACCGATGATGGCCACGGAGCGGTTCTGGATGATCGACAGATCTGCATCGTCGTTGTAGTAGATCTTTGCCATGGGGTTGTCTATCTCCTCATTCGATGGTGGGACTGCTGTTCGGATCGGGGACCGCGTCCCGAGCGGAACCCGATCAAGGGTGTAGTGGTGCTAGTGCCGCAGCGCGCGGTCCGACATGGACTTGGGACCGCGTCCCAAGGCCAGCGTGCCAGCACGTACGATTTCTCGCACGCCAAAGGGCTCCAACACGTCCAACAGAGCGTGGATCTTGTCACGCGCGCCGGTGGATTCAATGACCACGGACTCGGTGGAAACGTCCACGATGGTGGCCCGGAACAGGTTCGCAGCCTGGGTGACCTGCAAACGAGTAGAAGCATCCGCGCGGACCTTGACCATGATGTGGTCGCGCTGCACGGAGGATTCCGGGGCGAGCTCAACAATCTTGATGACGTTGATGAGCTTGTTCAGTTGCTTGGTGACCTGCTCCAGTAGTTCACCGTCCGCATCCACCACCACGGTGATCCGGGAAATCCCGGGCAGTTCAGTGGGGCCCACGGCCAGGGAGTGGATGTTGAACGCACGGCGAGCAAACAAACCGGCAACGCGCGTCAGCACGCCGGGCTTGTCTTCAACCAGAACGGAGAGAGTATGACGGCTCATTGATTAGTCCTCCGAGTTCCAGTCAGGAGTCAGGTTTTTGGCAATTTGGATCTGGTCGTTGGAAACACCGGAAGGCACCATGGGCCAGACCATGGCATCCGCGGACACCACGAAGTCGATCACCACGGGCCGGTCATTGATCTCCAAGGCCTGCTTGATCACGTCATCCACTTGGTCATCGCTTTCGCAACGCAGGGCAGCGCAACCATAGGACTCGGCGAGCTTTACGAAGTCCGGCACGCGGCGGGAGTTGTGACCGGTGTTCAGCTCGGTGTTGGAGTAACGGCCGTCGTAGAACAAGGTCTGCCACTGCCGCACCATACCCAGCGACGAGTTATTGATCACCGCCACCTTGATGGGGATGTTGTTGATCACGCACGTGGCCAATTCCTGATTGGTCATCTGGAAGCAGCCATCGCCATCGATGGCCCACACCACACGATCCGGTTGCGACACCTGTGCGCCCATGGCGGCCGGGACCGCAAAGCCCATGGTGCCCAGGCCCGCCGAGTTCAGCCACTGTCGCGGACGCTCGTAGTCGACGAACTGTGCGGACCACATCTGGTGCTGACCCACGCCGGCCACATAGACGGCCTCCGGACCGGTCAGTGCCGAGATCCGTTCGATCACGTACTGGGGGCTTCCCAGGCCGTCATCGGTGCGGGTGTACCCCAGCGGGTAGGTGTCACGCAGGGTGGTCAACGTGGACCACCACGTGCTCAGGTCAGGCTTCTCGCCGTTCTCGAATTCTTGCCGCACCGCATCGGTGAGGTCCGGGATCACGGACTTGAGGTCGCCCACGATCGGGACGTCCGCCGTGCGGTTCTTGGAAATCTCGGCGGGGTCGATGTCCGCGTGGATCACCTTGGCATTGGGTGCGAAGGTATCCAGCTGCCCGGTCACGCGGTCGTCGAAACGCGCGCCTAGCGTGACCAGTAGGTCCGACTGCTGCATTGCGTAGACCGCAGGAACCGTGCCGTGCATACCGGGCATGCCCAGGTTCAACTCGTGCGAGTCCGGGAACACCCCGCGGGCGGTCAGCGTGGTGACCACGGGCGCCCCGGTGAGCTCGGCGAGTTCGAGGAGCTCCGCAGCGGCGTCGGCGCGCATGGTGCCGCCGCCGGTGTAGAGCACCGGGCGTTCGGCGGCCGCGATGAGGCGGGCGGCTTCTTTGATCTGCTTGGAGTGTCCGCGCGTCACGGGACGGTAACCGGGCAAATCCAGCTGCGGCGGCCACGTGAAGGTCATAGTGGAGACCTGCGCGTCCTTGGAGACGTCCACCAGGACGGGTCCGGGACGGCCGGTCGAAGCCAAGTGGAAAGCCTCGGCCAGGACGCGAGGAATGTCATTGGCATCGGTCACCAAGTAGGAGTGCTTGGTGATGGGCATGGTCATGCCCACGATGTCTGCTTCCTGGAACGCATCGGTGCCGATGAAGGCGCTGGAGACCTGGCCGGTGATGGCCACCATGGGGATCGAGTCCATGTTGGCGTCCGCCAGCGCGGTCACCAGGTTGGTGGCACCGGGACCCGAGGTCACAATGCAGACACCCGTACGCCCCGAGGCCAGCGCGTATCCTTCGGCAGCGTGCCCCGCGCCCTGCTCGTGACGCACCAGGATGTGGTTGATCTTCTCCGCGTCCATCAGGGGGTCGTATGTGGGAAGGATTGCGCCACCCGGGAGGCCAAAGACATCCGTGGCGCCGAGCTGTTCGAGCGAACGAATAATGGCCTGGGAACCCGTCATTTCCTCCGGACCCTCAGCGCCCACCACCGCTGTGGCTACGGGATGCTGGTCCGATTCCGCGCCCACCAATGACGCAGAGGTGTTCTCGGCGCGCCGATGGGCCATCACGGCCGGTGAGATCGGCTGATCCTTACTCATAGTGGATATTTCCTTTACCTGCTGTTGGTGCTGAACGCCGGGCGGGCCGTCCCCTGACCGATAACGGTTTGCCGATGCGGGTCGTTATACATAAGGAAAGGCCCTCACGCCACGGGTTTCGTGAGCGTTCGGGCCTGTGTCCACGCGCGACGTATTTTCCTCAGGCCCGATGTCCGATAAGAACAACGACTCCAAGGTCTACGACGTCACTGGGTGCGAACTGCATAACACCCACTGTAGTGAGGCGCGCGTCTCTTGTGTCAATCTTCGGACACCATGTCTCACATTATGAACTACTCGCCACTGCGATCGAGATCAAGTCGCCCGGGTTGCACCAAAAATTTCGGCGCCTCCCCTGCCTTGATGAGCTCGATCTGCTGCAGGATCAGATCCCGCACCCGTGGCCGGTAGGAGACGTTAGAGCCGCCCACGTGCGGCAACACGATGGAACCCGCTGCACTCATGAGTGGATGGTCACCGGGCAACGGCTCCGGGTCGACCACGTCCAGAGCACAGCGGAGTCTGCCCGCGAGCACTTCCTCGGTCAGCGCATCAGTATTGACCAGCGACCCGCGCCCCACGTTGACCACCAGGGCATCGTCGGGAAGTTTGGCGAGCATGGCGGCATCGAACATGTCGTCCGTCTTCTCAGTGAGCGGTAGTGCGACCACCAGAATGTCCGTCTCGGGCAGAATCTGCTCCAGTTCGCCCACGCCGCGAACCTGGCCCTGATCATCTTCACGCGCCGACGACGCCACGCGAGTGATCTCCACTTCGAACGGACGCAGGCGATCAATGACCGCGGACCCGATTTCGCCAATGCCCACCACCGTGACCTTGGAGTCGGCCACCGCACGGGAGAAGAAACGCTTGTAGACACCCTCCTTCTGCTGCACGATCGCCCGGTCCAAGTTCCGCTGCGCGGCAATGATGAGCCCCAGCGCAATCTCAGCGGTGCCGGCGGCATGCACCCATCCCGCCGAGGCCAGCGCGACATCCGGGCCAATCTTTTCCGGAACCCCGTTGTAGCCGGTGGACTGCAGCTGCAGAAGCTTGACGTTTTCCACGACCGACGGATTCTTCATCCATCGACCGCTGAAATAGGGAGACACCGCAATGTCGATGTCTTCGCGGGCACAGCCTTCCGGTTCGCCCTCGAGGTCCCACAACACGCACTTGAAATCGGTGAGTTCGGCACTGACCTGATCGAAAAGTTTCTGCTCGGGAAGCGAGATCACACGCAGGTCAGACAAGGCGACGGTTGAGTGCTGAGAAGTCATGGCTCCATGGTACGTGCGAGCCCGCCCAGGAACGTGTCCAGCGCCACGCGCGCAGAATTGGACAGATCGCTACACGGTGCTAAAGTTATCTCTCGTTGCGCAGGGGAAACCCGGCACAGACAAGTTCCGAACGGAACGAACCATGTGCTAACTTTTTCCCGGTAACGCAAGCGCCTCTAGCTCAATTGGCAGAGCAATTGACTCTTAATCAATGGGTTCTGGGTTCGAGTCCCAGGGGGCGCACCCCAAGAAAGCCCGGTTACATTACTGACGTGATGTGGCCGGGTTTTTTCATATGCGAAGCCGCATAAAGAACTGCGGGTTAAAGGCCAAAATGTGTGTATGGCTCGGGTGTGTCATGGGTGGTTTCGGCCTGCCCAGCCGTGTTGGATGCCGTTGCCGTCTTCGGCACTGAAGGCGTTGTCATAGAGGGTCGGCCCGATCGGTTCGTCCTGGTGTTGGGGGCGTGTCGGTGGTGGGTTCCAGTGTTCTTCCCGTGCGAGGTCCCAGGGGTTTCTGGGGTGTTCGGTGAGGGAGTTCAGTAACCAGTCCACGGCCCGTCGAGCGTG
>JAKDKI010000465.1 GCA_030453435.1 Kocuria sp. | reverse complement strand
TTCCTTCGCTGACGCGGACTACGAGGTCGGGGGGTCGGGGCCCGCGAAGGCCGTCTCGGAAAATTCAGCGGCGCCGTTCGTGAAGCGCACCCCGAGGAACTTGCGTACGCAGCGCTGGAAGTTCTGCGCGTCCCCGGGGCGCTGGAAGCCGATCAGGTCCGCGCCGGTAAGACCTTCCAGGACCGCCTTGCGCCACGGCAACTGGGAGTAGATCTCCGTGGGAGGGAAGGGGATGTGGTTGAAGAAGCCGATGGTGATGTCAGGGCGGAGCTTGCGCAGCATGCGCGGCACCAACTGGAGCTGGTAATCCTGGACCCAGACCGTGGCTCCCGGGGCGGCTGTCTCAGCGGCCATGCGCGCGAACCGCTCGTTGACCCTGCGGTAGGCGTACCACCAGGTTCGGTGGAACTCGGGCGGGGCAATCACATCGTGGTAGAGCGGCCAGAGCGTGGCATTGGAGAAGCCCTCGTAATACCGTTCGACCTCCAGTGCGGAGAGGCCCACGGGGACCAGGTGGAATACATCGTGGTCGAAGGGCTCGAGCGTCTCGTCAGGGGCACCGTGCCACCCCACCCAGGCGCCGTCGCGCGTTGCCATGACCGGTGCCAACGCACTCACCAGGCCGCCGGGGGAGCGGCGCCACGTGCTCTCACCGTGCTCGTCAATATCGCGATCGACGGGAAGTCGATTGGAGACCACCACGAAGTCGTACCCGTCAGTGGGTACCTCCACCTGGTGATCGGATTGGTCTGCAAGCACAACGAACTCCTTCCGCCCACGACATTGGGTTTACACCCATTCTAAGGTTGCGTACTAACTATTGGGTGGGGCGGGGACAAGGTGATCGCTTGTGAAGCTCCCATTTTCTGGACAACCCCTGAATCGTGGTGACCGCGGGGGCCGGGTAATCTGAACGTGACACATCATTTGACCGGAAGGAATCACGGACTCCATGGCTTCCCAGAAAAACACGGCCGGATCGTCGACCGCGGATCAGGCGCGCGAGCGTGCCCGTCAGATTGCGGACCGCGAGGCACGCAAATCCAATGGCAAGTCCAAGGGCCTGATCGCGGGCATTATTGCTCTCCTGCTGGTCATCGGCCTGATCATCGCGCTGGTGGTCTGGCAGAACAACAAGAACACGATTCCCGAGGCCGGTCCGGTGCCCGCCAGCGCCAACCAGTGGGGCGGCATTCAGGTCAATGAGTCCCAAATTCCCCAGAACACCTCGGATGTGGACGAACGTGACATCAACGACGTGCCCGAGCGTCCGGAAACCGTGGACGAGTCCCAGACCCCTCCCGGCATTGTGAACCCCGATGACGCTGCGGACAACGGAGAACCGGTACAGCTCGTGGTCTTCCAGGACTTCGAGTGCGTCCACTGCGCTGATTTTGAGGCCGAGAACGGCGATCTGATCAAGGAAAAGGTGCTTTCCGGGGACGTGACCTTGGAGAACCGTAACCTCAACTTCTTGGACAGCGGTAGCCCGGACGCCTACTCCTCGCGTGCCTCCAACGCTGCTTACCTGGTGGCCGAGCAGGTCGACCCGGAGCAGTACATGGACTTCACCAAGGAGATCTTCTCCCACCAGGGCTCCGGCGGCCTGAGCAACGAGGAAATCGCCGAGATCGCGTCCAAGCACGGTGCCAACGTGACCGCCGACCAGCTGAGTGAAAACACCTACCGCCCCATGGTCAACATCATGGCCCAGGAATCCGTGGCCAACGGAATCGCCGGGACGCCCACCATCTTCGTGGACGGCGAGCGCTACGCACAGGGTGACTTCGAGAAGGCCCTCAACGACGCCATCAAGGCCAAGAACTAAGGCTGCCTGTCGGGCGTACGAGTCCCGACGGATCTCGCTGAAGCGGGCCCGGTACCTCACGGTGCCGGGCCCGTTTTTCATTGAGACTGTGATGTCCGTCGCCTACACTGAAATTCCGTTGCGGCGGGCATCTAGACAACAGCGTGCAAAGGAGCA
>JAKDKI010000009.1 GCA_030453435.1 Kocuria sp. | reverse complement strand
AGGTGCCGTAGTGCAGCGAGGTGGCGCGGCCCTCGGCAGCGCGCAGCATCGCGGGGATCAGGCAGGTGCCATCCAGCCCCAGGATCATGGGGGCGGTTTCCATCTGGATTTCGAAGCGCAGTCGGCCGTTCGGCAGATCCAGCGCATCCTCGAGTGCTTGGCACGCTTCGACCATGATCTGCACCTGTTCCACGGAGGAAACCTTGGGCAGGGTCAGCACGAGTCCCTCGGGTAAGCCATCCGAACTCACGCCGGCCTCGATCAAGCCGCCCTCGCGCACCAGGGTGGTGACGAAAACGTCGAGCGAACGCAGTCCGCGGGCCCGGGTTGCCTCTTCGAAGCACTTGAATCGGATGCCCGCGAAGGCCGGGGCCGGTGCGGAACCATTGGCCCGGTTGATCGCGAATTGCGCCACGGTGCGGGCGGCCTGGGCCGCGGCGGCGTCTTCTTCGCCGTCGGAGCGGTTGCCGAACCCGTCCTCGAGGTCCAATCGCAGGTCCTCGATCGGCTCGGTCTGCAGCTTGGCGGCCACACGGTCGACGACGTCGCTCATGCCGTCCCCGAAGAGTCCCGCCAACTCGGCGAACACCTGGAGTCCACCCGCTTCGTCGGCGGCGGCCTGTGCGGCGCGGCCCCATTCTGCGGGGGTGTTCACGGTGACGAGGTCGGCCGGGACGTAGCACGTGTGTACGGGTTGGCGGACCCCGGAGTCACCCGGGAAGAACCGTGCGAGGTCAGCATCGGTGCCGGCGAGCACCAGGTCGGCGCGCTGGTAGAACGTGGTGGGCAGGCTCGCGCCGGCCGGGACGGCCCCCGCCGAGTCGTTGGTAGCGACGTCGGCGGGAGCAGCGGAGGCGACTCGCGCCCCGAGAATGGATTGTGTCACTTGGCCCCTTCCATGAGGTCATACGCGGGCAGGGTCAGGAAGTCCGGGTAGTTGTCGCTCAGGACCATGTCGGAGATGAGCTTTCCGGCCGGGACGAACCACTTCTCGTAGTTCTTCGCGTCGATTTCCTGCTTGAGGACCTCCAGCTGCTCGTCCAGAGCGGCGGAGACCAGCTCGCGCGTTGCAGTGTTTCCGGTGTCGGTGTAGACCACACCGTTCTTGATCTGCTGCCAGATCTGGGAGCGGGAGATTTCCGCAGTGGCAGCGTCCTCCATGAGGTTGTGAATGGCCACGGCGCCGTTGCCGGACAACCAGACCGCAATGTAGCGGATGGCCACGTAAAGATTGGCGTTGAGTTCTTCCTCGGTGCGCTGATCGCCGGCGGAGGGAACGTCCAACAGCTGCTCGGGGGTCACCTCGACCTCCGGGCGCTGGCGGTCCAACTGATTGGGCTTGTCGTTCAGTACGCCGTCGAAGATCTCCTTGCACACGGGCACGAGGTCCGGGTGGGCGACCCAGGAGCCGTCGAAACCGTCGTTGGCTTCGCGGGTCTTGTCGTTGCGGACCTTCTCGAAGGCCGCACGGTTGACTTCTTCGTCCTTGCGGGACGGGATGAAAGCGGCCATGCCACCCATCGCGAAGGCACCGCGCTTGTGGCAGGTCTGCACCAGAAGGTCGGTGTAGGCGCGCATGAGCGGTGCGGTCATGGTGACCGAGGAGCGGTCGGCCAGGATGAACTTGTCACCGGCGTCACGGAAGTACTTGATGATCGAGAACAGGTAGTCCCAGCGGCCGGCATTCAAACCGGAGGCGTGATCGCGCAGTTCGTAGAGGATCTCGTCCATCTGGAACGCGGCGGGGATGGTCTCGATGAGCACCGTGGCCCGAATGGTGCCGTGTTCGATGCCCAGGTACTCCTCGGCAAAGGTGAACACGTCGTTCCACAGGCGAGCCTCGAGGTAGGACTCCATCTTGGGCAGGTAGTAGTAGGGGCCCTGGCCATTCTCGATGAGCTGCTTGGCGGTGTGGAAGAAGTGCAGGCCGAAGTCCGTGAGGGAGCCGGAGCCTTCCTTGCCGTTCACGGTGATGTTGTGCTCGGGAAGGTGCCAGCCGCGCGGGCGGGTCACAACCACGGCGAGCGGCGCGTCCTCGCGCAGCTTGTACTCCTTGCCCTCGGGCGATGTGAAGGCCAGGGTGCCGCGGGCGGCGTCGCGCAGGTTGGCGATCGCGTCGATCTGGTTGGCCCAGCTGGGGCTCGCTGCGTCCTCGAGGTCGGCCAGCCACACCTTGGCGCCGGAGTTGAGCGCGTTGATGGCCATCTTGGCCGGGGAGGCGGGGCCGGTCATTTCCACGCGGCGGTCCTGCAGTGCATTGGGAGCCGGGGCAACCTGCCAGTCACCCTCGCGGACCTCGCGGGTCTCCTCGGGGAAGTCCAGCGTGCCGGTAGAGGCTGCTTGCTCACGAGCGGTCTCGCGCTTGCCCAGCAGCTCTTCGCGGCGGTCGTTGAACTTCTCGTGCAGCGCCTCGACGAACGCGAGTGCCTCGTCGCTGAGGATCTCGCCGGCCGCGGCCACGTTCTGCGGGCTGTTGTGGGTAATGGTCATGATTGCCTCCTGGAAAGTACGTGTAGTGCTGGTAGTGCTTGGTCTCGCCGGTATCGCTGCGTTGCGCTCGAAGCGGCGGGTGGGCGGCGTCGTCGTCATGAATGAACGACGACGCCGCTCCTGAGGTTTTTCGCGTGACTAGCCTTCGATGCCCAGCGCGGTGTTCTTGACCGCTTCCGCCACGGCCGGGGCCACGTTGGGGTCGAACACGCTGGGGACGATGAAGCTCGCGTTGCGCTCGTCCGGTTCCACGCAGTCCGCAATGGCCTTGGCCGCGGCCACGAGCATGTCGGACGTGATGTCCGAGGCTCCGGCGTCCAGCAGACCGCGGAACAGGCCCGGGAAGGCGAGCACGTTGTTGATCTGGTTCGGGAAGTCGCTTCGGCCGGTCGCGACCACGGCGGCGTGCTCGGCGGCTTCGGCCGGGTGCACCTCGGGGTCGGGGTTGGCCATGGCGAACACGATGGCGCCGTCGGCCATGGTGGCGATGTCATTGCCATCCAGAACGTTGGGAGCGGACACGCCGATGAAGACGTCAGCACCGGCCACGGCTTCCTTGAGCGAGCCGGAGAAGCTGTCCTTGTTGGTGTTCTCGGCCAGCCACGTGCGGTGGGGATCGGTGTAGGTCTCACCGGAGTGGATGGCGCCGTTGCGGGAGCACGCGATCACGTTGGCCACGCCGTTGGCGAGCAGCAACTGGATGATGGCGTTACCGGCAGCGCCCACACCGGAGACGACAACCTTGACGTCCTCGATGTTCTTGTCCACCACGCGCAGTGCGTTGTAGAGGGCGGCCAGGGTCACGATGGCGGTGCCGTGCTGGTCATCGTGGAAGACGGGAATATCGAGCTCTTCACGCAGGCGGGCTTCGATCTCGAAGCAGCGCGGGGCTGCGATGTCCTCAAGGTTCACGCCGCCGTAGACCGGAGCCATGGCCTTGACGATGCTGATGATCTCCTCGGTGTCCTTGGTGTCCAAGCACACGGGCCAGGCGTCAACGTCAGCGAAGGCCTTGAAGAGCGCGGCCTTGCCCTCCATGACGGGCAAGGCGGCGGCGGGGCCGATATCACCCAGGCCGAGCACGGCGGTGCCATCGGTCACCACGGCCACGGTGTTGCGCTTGATGGTCAGACGACGAGCGTCCTCCGGGTTCTCGGCAATGGCCGTGCACACGCGGGCCACGCCGGGGGTGTAAGCGCGGGAGAGGTCGTCACGGTTACGCAGGGAGACGCGCGGGGTGACCTCGATCTTGCCGCCCAGGTGGATCAGGAAGGTGCGGTCGGAGATCTTGTGAACGGTCACGCCGTCCAGTGCGTTGAGCGCGTCCCGGACCTCGTCGCGGTGTTCTGCGTTGGAAACGTTGCAGCTGATGTCGATGACCACGCTGGTGGGGTGCGATTCGACAATGTCCAATGCGGTCACCTGGGCGCCGGCCGCAGAGGCCGCGGTGGTGATTTCACTGGTCGAGTTGAACGTGGCGGGCGCTTCAACTCGCAGGACCATGGAGTAACCGGGGCTGGGAGTAGACATCTGTATGAAGTTCCTTTCAGACTGAGCGGAACCCTCGCTCCACTTCGTTATCCGCATTGTGGAAAAAAGTTTCCACTTCTTGAATCGTAGATGTAGTCTAGGGCGAAAGACAAGACCCGTGTGAGACTTATTTCACATGGTGACATTGGAGAGGCCGCCCCAGACAGGGGCTGCCGTCCATCACGGAAAGCGAGTTGGCACCATGGCAGAAGGTAAAACTGGGGGAGGAGTCCAGTCGGTTGAGCGAGTGTTCGACCTGCTGAACATCATCACTGCCTCCGGGGGAGAGTCCTCCCTGAGCGAGCTGGCCAACAAGGCCGAACTCCCGCTACCCACCATTCACCGTTTGCTGCGCACCCTGGTGCCCCTGGGGTACGTGCGCCAGCTCCCCAATCGCAGTTACGCGCTGGGCCCCGGTCTGATCCGGTTGGGCTATACGGCCAGCCTGCAGCTGGGAACCTACGCGCAACCCGTGCTGCAACAACTCGTGCAGGAACTGGGCGAATCCGCCAACATGGCAGTGCTCGACGGCCGCATGGTCGTGTACGTCGGTCAGGCACAGTCTCAGCACTCGATGCGTATGTTCACCGAAGTGGGCCGCCGCGCACCCATGCACAACACCGGCGTGGGGAAGGCCATTCTGGCCACGCTCCCGGATCAGCAAGTGGTCTCCATCGTGCATTCAATGGGCATGACCACCCCCACGCCCAAGAGTCTGGGCACCGTGGACGATCTGCTGGCCGATCTCGAGAAGATCCGCGAACGCGGTTACGCGATTGACGACGAGGAGCAGGAGATCGGCGTGCGCTGCTTCTCCATGGCCCTGCCCAACGCCCCCACGCCCACCGCGATCTCGGTCTCCGGGCCCACCACGCGCGTGGACTGGGACTTCGGCGATCGCGCCGTCCCGCTGCTGCGCAAGGCTGCTCAGGAACTCTCGAGCCAGTTTGTTCCGGCGGCTTCCTGACGCACCGCCCGTACAGACGACGACGCCGCGGTCCCGATTTCTCGGGGCCGCGGCGTATCTGAGTGGAGAAGCGGCTCAGGCCGTGTGCTGTTGGTGACCCGCGCGTCGGAAACGCGGACCGATCAGGTCCACGGCGGTCTGCAGTGACCTGCGACCCATGGTGCGCAGGCGCCACGGTTCCTTGTGGGTATCCAGTGTGGACAACAGTGCCTGAGAGGCCAGCTCGGGCTGAGGTATCCGAGGCTCGGTGCGGAACTCCGAAGGCCGCGCCATGATGGCCTTGATGGCCGTGAGCAGCTCATCGGGGCCCTCGACGAGCCTGGCCTCTCCGTCTTCAACCATGTGCCGGGTGAACGCTACCTGGTGATCGTCCACGACCTCCCCCAGGTGCGCGAGACGCGGAACCGCCAACGGGATATGACCGGTCAAACGAGCGTCCAGGATGGACCCCGGGCCGCCCTGGACGATGACCACCTGGGCCGAGTGGTACATCTCGAGTAGTTCGGTCCGCGGCATGCGGTGCGTGTTCATGGCTCGTTCGGACGGGCGGGTGAAACCATGCTGGAGCAGGCACGAGACCTCGGGCAGTTGCTCCAAGGCTTGGTCCAACCATTCCACAAGCCTCGGGAACGGATGATGATCCGTGCCCAATGACACCACGATGTCCGGGGCGGCGGTGCCCTTGCGCAGCGGAACGTGTTGGGCGGAGGACTGTTCGGTGTGCTTCATGGCGAGCTCCTCGAGCGTTGGGGGCGAATTACATCAGCGCGCCGATATTCACGGCGTCGGGAAAATGGCGCTTCTGTTCGTCCCATTGGACGGCGAAAACGTCTGACAGCGGGTAACACATGCGGCCGCTCATGGTGGGCATGGTGATGCGGTCGAAACATTCGATGAACACGGTGCGGATCCTGCGGCGGCGGGCCACCAAGAAGAAGGGGACGGCCACGGCGGCACCCGTGGACATCACCACGTCCGGCTTGATCTCCTTGATCACCCTTCGAGCCACTCCCACATTGCGGATGGCATTGGGGATGTTGCGAGTGGTCGGGAAGTGAGCCCAGTGCAGGTCCTCACCGTGGAGGCCGGCACGTACCTCCGGGAGATCGAAGGTCACCCAGCTACGCTCGTGGCCCTCCCACAGACCGCGTAGATTCTGCAGTTGGGCGAGGTGGCCTCCGGCGGATGCGACGAGCAAAATTTTCATGACCGACCTTCTCCCGTGTGGTTCCAGACCACGGGCAGGATGCTCGCGGTGCCACGATCCAGGGAGGCCAGCAGCTGGGCCGTATCGTCCAGGTCGTCGCGGGGATCCACCAGGACGGCTACCGCGTCGAAGGACTGTAGTGTCTGTCGCACGTCGGAGCGGGACTGGGCCATGGGGGTGGCGGCAACGGACCACGTGGTCAACTGATGTTCGAACTCTTCCACCGCGGATTCCGGTGTCTCACCGTTCAAAGAGGTGACGGCCAGCCGACCCTTGGAAGCCAGTCCGAAGCGGTCATCGAGTGCGGAAACGGCGTCCGATACGGCCACGTGTACGGGTTCACCGTTAGCATCGACGGCGGCCATTCCAACGCGGTCCTCCAACCGATCCGCGTATCCGACGCGCGGGGCGATCCGGTCACGAATCAGCGCGGCCACCAGGCCGAGCATGAGACCACCCAGGGCACCGGCCAGGACTGCGGCGCTGAGGCCGGGGCCGGTGGAGGTCGCAGGGGGAAGTGCGGAACTGATGATACGACCCGGCCATGGCGACGCCGAGCGGAGTTCGATAAGGGTTTCTTCCAGTGACTGCCTGGACGGATCGTCGGAAGACATGTCGCCCAGTGAGTCCTGCAGCGAATCTGCGGCATCCTTGGCTCGTGTCTCAGCGGTGTCCTGGCGGTCAGTCAGATAAGCGTCGGCCAGGGCATTGGCGCGGTCTGCGGCGGTTTCCGCGGAGTTCGCCGTGACATTGATGCGCATCACGCTTGATTGCGACGGCGAGCCGATCTCGGTGTTCTCGAGCAATTCGGATACCAAATCCTGGTCATCACCGGCGCCCAGATCTTGTGTGGCGCGTTCGGCCACCACCCGGGACGTGGCCGTGGCGATTTCCGTGGGCATGTCCACGTCATTGGCCGTAGCGCCCCCCAGGTTGGAGGCGGTCACTATGGGCGAGACCGATACTGAAGCGGTCGCCGTGTAGGAGCGGGGGGCCAGAAGGCTGGCGAGCACCACAAGGCCCAGGACAAGCAGAGCTGTAAATAGAACGGTCGGCCAGCGGCGCAGGACACGCGTCACGAGTTGGCTGATTTCCAGCGGTGCAGTTTCGTGTGAACCGGTGCGTTTCCGGCGCCTCGTGAATTGAGACTTGGTACTCGACCCCATATGTTTCTCCCCCGTGAAAGCAGTACAGCCACCCGCACGATCCCCCGACCGTGTCAAGTCCTGTTGGCATCAAGCGTCCGCGAAATACCTAGTGACTTGAAAGTGAGCTGTGTATTAACAGACTAGTAAATTTCTGTGAATTTGATCAAGACGACACGTGTCCTCCCTTATGCGGATTTCGTGGCGGGGGAGCGGCGCGCTAGGCGCAGAAGGACCCAGCCGACCACCGGCGCCAGCAATGTCACGTGGATGAGCAGGGCGGTCAGAGTTCCAGCTCCGAACCAGACCGTGACGATGCCCAACAGGAGGGTCCACCCGCCGGTAAGGGCACCGGTGCGCAGGATGAGGCCCACATCGGGGCGGATCCCCAACTTCGTGGTGATTTGCCACAGCGCCAGGCCCGCGTCCGTGAGGAGTGCTGCCGACCAAGCCACCGCGGCTCCGGTGATGCCCCAGACCGGGATCAGCAAGAGGTTAAGTGTCACGGCCACGATGAGTGCCGAGAACTTGTTGCCCAGTTGCCACAGGCTGCGCCCGGCCATCAAGAGAACGGATTGAACCCCGCCGGCTGAAACCACGAACAGCATGCTCAACGACACGATGGCCATGGCGGTGTGTCCGGAATCGAAACCCTCGCCGAACAGGTTCAGTACCGTCCCACCGTGCAGCGCCAGGGTGAGATACAGGGGCCAAGCTGCCGCAACCAAAACCGCCGTGGCCACCGTGTAAATCCGGTTGGTTGCCGCGAAATCCTTGACGGCCATGGCCGCGCTGATGCCCGGGCCGGTCACCATGCGGGCGGTGTGGTCCAACATGGTGCCTGCGCGCACGCACCGATTCACCACGCCGTACACCCCTGCTGCCACAGGTCCTAGGAAGACCCCCACGAGGAGAACGTCGATCCATTCGAGCAGGGTCTCGATAATGGCAGTGACACCGCGGGCGGACGAGAAACCCCAGAACTGCCGTTTGTCGAAGCCTTCAGCGTCCGGATCCTCGGCGATCTCCTGGTCGGGCCACGCGCGTTTGACCACAATCAGCGCTAATCCCAGAACGATGATTACGGGAACGCACCACGCCAGGGTCAGCGCGGGGAGTGAGGTCCCGACCCAGATGACCACCAGCACACCCGCCCATCGCAGGGAGGGCAGCGCCACGTTCTGCAGGAACGAGAACCACGGAACCTTGTGCAGGCCACGCAGCACGCCAAAGCACAGGTTCAGGATGGTGCCCGCCACCAGAGCAGTACCGAGAATCAATATGGCGGACCCCGTGTCCTGATCCAGCAGGCCCACCAGTGCAACCACTCCCGCGGTGAGAGCAACGAGCAACGAGACGATCAGCGGCGGCGCCACAGCAGCTCGGACCGCCGTGCGCAGCTGGTCCGAGCGGCGTCGTGCGGCGAGCGCTGGCAGGGTGCGTACCAGCCCGACGTCGGCGCCCACGGTGCACGCGGTGGTCGCGATGGCGAGGATTGCTGTGAGCTGGAAGAGTCTGCCGGCGTCCGCGGCTCCGGAGCCGTGCGTCATGCTCAGCGTGATGCCGAACGCCATGACCGCGCCGGCCATGACGAACCCGAAAGTCACTGCGGCGCTGCGTGCGCCTCCCGCCCGGCTCATGAACGGGCCTTGGCGATCCGCTCACGCATGAGCAGTCCTAGGACCGCGACCAGGATGCAGGTCTGCATGATGTCAAAGCTGTAGACCACGAAAATGGCGCTCGCCGCCAGCGGGACCGAGTGCAACAAGATGCTCGCCGGTGATTTCACGCCGCGGGTCCACCACGTGGAGCCCCACAAGAAGCCGATGAAAAGTAACAATCCCACCAGTCCGTAGCTGAACAGGAAGAACCAGAGGTACCCCTGGGTGCCCATGTATACGCCAACGCTTTCCTCCAAGCGGGGCGCGCCGTGGCCCAGAAGCGGGCTCTCCAAGGAGGCCTCCCACGTCTGCTGATAGAGGTTGAGCCGACCGCCAGTGCTGTCGCTGTATTCCTGGCGGCCCAGGATCTGTTCCGCAACACCGCCCAGGATCAACCACATGACCGCGGCGGTCAGGGCGAGCAGGCCGGCCAGACCCACCTTCCAGTACCCGGAGAGAGTGAGACGGAAGACCGCATACCCCAAGGCGAGACCGAGGCCCAGGAACATGCCACGGTTGCTGGTGCCCACGGCTGGAACCAGGGACAGCACCAATCCGGCGCAGATGAGCAGCTTGACCCACCACGTGCGCACGGTCAGTAGCGTGGCCAGTGCCACCGGGGTCAGCATGACGTAAGCGACCCCCCAACTGTTGGCGTAGGGGAACGGGGCCGACGGGCGGATGTAGGGTTCCGGGGCTCCCCACGGCAATTGCACTTCCGCCATGGGCGGGAACACCAGGTCCTTGACCAGTTCGTTGGAAGTCAGTGATCCCGGGAGGATCATGCCCACCGGGGTGGTCAGCCGGACCTCGGGAATGAAGAGAGCCAGTGTGCCCATGAGTACCACCGTGGCCCACACGGTCATCAATCCGGCCAGAATTGCATGGTGTCCCAGCCGGTCGCGCGCATTGACCACGTAGAGCAGGATGATCAACGCGGCCAGAAGGTTACCCCAGCGCAGCGCGAAGCCCACTAGAGCTCCCGCGTCGGGTAGTTGAGTGGCACATGCGAGCGCCCACACGACCAAGGCCGCTAAGAACCATGCCGGTAGCGGGACCGTCATGCGGCCGCGCAACACCATGAGCGCGGCCATGATGACGGCCAGGGCGAACGGCACGAATTGCAGGGCGCCCATGGCCCAAATGACCGGGAATCCGTGGAACAAGATCAGGATCGGCCACGCCGGCAGCGACCGTTGGGAGGTCGGTGCCGAATCTGCGGGCAATGCTGGTCGGTCGTGCAGTTGGGTCATTACAGCCCTCGGCCGGTGCTTTGAACCACGTTCAGCAGCGCATCGGCGGGCACGGGGGTCATGGCCACGACAAGCGCGGCCCAACCGCGCAGCTGCAGGGGGTTCCTGCGGAGCGTGGCACGGGCCCAGTCCACGGCCGTACGACGCCGCCCGCGCGCCGCATGCGCAAAGGCCACCTGCCCGGTGATCCGGGCCAGGCCGGGCGGGCAGCTTTCGAACTCCGGGAACTTCTGCAGGATGTAGGTCAGGCCCTCGGCCAGGGAATCCCATTTCCCCGCGAAGTAGGACGGACGGTCCCAGCGCACCGTCAACACGGTTTCCGGAACCGAGATCACCGGACCGTTGCGCGTGGCGCGCAGTAGCAGGTCGTAGTCCTCGCCGTAGCCGTGGGGCAGGTCTTCGTCCACGGGGCCGATCGTCCCGCTGGGGCGCAGATCCGCGGTGCGATAGAGCACCGCGGACGGGTGGATCTCGGTGATCCGTGAACGTAGGAAATCATTGAAGGAAGCCTCTGCGGGCGGGTTACGACGGACGGTCCCCGAGTCCGTGACGATCGCGATTCCACCGGCAACGGCAACCGCATCCGGGCGCCGTTCGAGGGCGGCTACTTGGAGGCGAAGCTTGGCAGGTTCCCAGGCGTCGTCGTCATCGCAGAAGGCCACGAACTGACCGCGCGCGTGGCGCACGCCGCTGTTGCGACCGCCGGCCAGGCCCCGGGGACCGTCATTGACGATGGTTCGCAGACTTACGTTCTCAGGCAGGTCAACGTCCGTGAGCTCATCGATCGCTACATGGTCGAAGACCACCAGGATCTCGAGGTCAGCGCGGATGTCCTGCGCCGCGATTGCGCGCACGGCGTCGCGCAGCATTTCCGGGCGGCCACCGATGGTGCAAATGATCCCGGTGATTGTTGGCGGGGTGCTCATGCTGTGGTCTCCTGGTTCTTGAGTGCGTGCAGGGCGCGGCGCTTACGGCGCATGGACACGGCCCCAATACCGATGTGGGCGATCAGTAGCAGGGCGTACGCCGCAACGAACACCAAGGGCGCACCCCACAGGATGAAGATCCAGCACGTGACGCCTGCATCCATGGGCAGATTGACGAACGAGCGCACGGGGCCGGCGTCGGAGGCGACATTCGTGCGCACCCCGCGAGCTCGCAACAACTGCTCCGCGAGAATCTGGCTCATGAAGTGACCCACGGCCACCAGCGTGAAAACCACCGGAAGCGCGAGCATCCACGTGCTCACATCGTCACGCAACGGTTCGTGCCGGTACCAGGAGACCAGGGCGCAGAGGTGGATGGCCGGGGTGCGAATCGCATCGACCACGTGATCGAGCCACTCACCCGCGGGGGAGCCCGTGCCGGTCAAGCGGGCCACCTGACCGTCCGCGGAATCCAGCACGTACCCGATGGCGAACAACACGGCCACCGCCAGCCCGGTCCACCACGAGATGGGCCCCAGGGCCAATAGCAACAGCCCGACCGCGGAGAACGTTGCGCTCAGCGCCGTAGTGCCGTCCGCACTGACCCCCCTGGAGGCCAAGAACGCGGCTGCGTAACGGGCCAGAGAGCGGTTGACCCAGCGTGTGTAAGCGGGCACTCCCGCTCCGGGTTTCTGCGCGCGCCGCAATTGCTCATAGGCGTCGGTAAAGGTCAGCCGGTGGGCCACTGTCACTGATTCTCCTCCTCGGCTGCCTCGGCCATGCGGGCCTCGGCTGCCTCTTCGGGAACGGCCTGAAGCGTCACGTCTGCGCTCGCATCAGGGGTGCTTCGATAGTTCACGTGCATCTGTACGGCCACCGTATTCTTACCGGCCTTCAAGGCAGACGCGGGGACGACGACGCTCACCGGGTTCTCCGTGGCGGCGGCAGTCCTCGGCGCTTGGGTCGAGTAGGTGTTCCAGTTGACCGTCCCGGTGGGCAGGCCGGCCCGGGCTACTTCCTGGCCGTTGATCCACACGATCACGCCATCATCTGCGCGGGTGGTCAGCAGCAGCTCGTGGAGCTCGTCCGGATCCGAGACATCGAACTCACGGATCAGCTGCGTGCTGATCGGGCGGGTCGAATCCGCCTTGAGCACCGAACTGACACCCTGGCCCCATCCCACGGGAGCGGTCAGGACAGCCCATTCGGGATCCACGGGCCCCTCGAACCAATTCTCCGCCGGTGCCGAATTCACATGGCGCACCGACCATTTGGAGCCCGCTGCAACCAGGGGCTGGTTGCCGCTGGACTCGGTGGGCGGTTCGGGAGCCTCACCCGGTGTGGCCTGGGCGGTCAGCTCGAAGGACAGATCCGGGGAAGCTCCCCAGTTGGCATGTACCTGGGCGGACACCACGTTCTTGCCGTCCTGGAGCATCCACCCGGGAACCTCTACGGTCACCGGACTCTCGACGGCGGCCGCGGTGCGAGGCGCTGCCGAAGCGTAGGTGTTGTGATTGATCGGACCGTCGGGCAGCTGGGATCGAGTCACCTCAACACCGTTGACGTACACCACGATGCCGTCATCGGCGCGGGTGGTCAGCGTCAGCTTTTCCACGTCCTCGGCCTTGTCAATGTTCACCTCGCGGCGGACCTGGAACGACCGGGGTGTGGTTCCCTCCGGCGCCGTCAGCTGGGTACCGAGATCCGCGGTACCGCGGCCCAGCGGAGCCGCGCCCTCGGACCAGGACGAATCGTCGAAGTCCACGGCACGCCAGTTGCTATCGGGCGCGGTGGCATCGAACCGGTAACGCCACTGTTGCTTGGCGTCGAGCACCGAATACGGTGTGGTGCCCGGGGTTGTCTCAGAGGGTTCCGGCGTGGGTGTCGGAGTGGGTTCCTCAGTGGGGTCCGGTGTGGGCTCAGGCGTGGGCTCTGGTGTAGGTTCCGGAGTCGGCTCAGCGCCCACCTCGGTCAGCGGCGTGCTGGCTGAGAGATTCCCGCTCGAATCTGCCGCACGCACGGCGTATGTCGCGCCCTCGACTGCGGGCACAGTAAACGTCGTCTCCGTGGTGGTGGCCACGGTGCGGTCCCCGCTCATGACATGATAGACGGTTCCGGATTCGCCGGTGCCCTTCCAGCTCAACTTGTGCGACGCGGTTCCGTTCACGGTTTCCGGTGTCACCCGGAACTCGGTGGGTGTGCCCGGAGCGCTCGCATCACGGGGTGCGAAGCGAACGAACCCGCCGGCCCATTGGGACCACCCGGCCTGGGTGTCCGCGCGGGCGATGTCGCCACCGGCCCACAGCACACCGCGGCTGTCGACCATGGATCCCCAAATGCCCCAGCCACCGTGGCCCTTGAGGCGCGGGTTGAACTCGGGTAGGTAGGAACCGCTCGCGGAGTCCCAAGCACCGATCAAGTCGATGCGGTCGGCCACGCTGAAGGCACCGCGTGGCACCGAATACTGGTTGGCCCCCGAGTAATTGAAGTGACCGCAGTGGCACGAACCGAACACGGTGTTCTCGTTGCTCGAGATGGACTGGAAGTCGCCACCGACCATGGTGATGTTTTCCCGGGTGCGGGTCAGGGAGTCCCGGTTGTAGCCGAACATAGAATGCTCAGCGCCGCCGGCCCACACGGTGTCACCGTGCTCCTTCACTGCGAATTGGAAACCGTCCACACGACCGGCACGAGGAGGCATGGAGGGAGTCCAGGACCACGGGGTCAACGTGGCGGGGCCTTGGGCGGACATGGCCGCCAGGCGGAAGGCCGGATTGGGTCCGGACTGGGAAAAATAGCCGGAGGCATAGACCCGGTCACCTCGCTCGGAAGCGTCCACATCGGTTGCAGTTCCGTTGAAGTTCGGGTTCCACGCGCGATCCGGGGTGCCGTTGGTGGCATTGATCTTTGCGGCTCCGCGGGCATATACCTGGTACGGATCGGTGCCACCGGTCAGGTGGGTGAACGAACCTGCAAGGTAGAGGTCATTGTCACGCAACGACAGACCACGGACCTGAGTCACGCCGCCGGACAAGAGGTTCTCGATCTTGAGCTTCCACGAGGGGTCCAGCTCGCCGGTCCGGGCGTCCAGCACAGCCAAACCGGGTGTGGAGACACCGTTCACGGTCGAGAACTGACCCCCGACTGCTACCCGGTCACCAGGGAGCGCCTGCAGGGCTTTCACCTGGCCGTTCAGCTCGGGACGGAAGTCCTTCCGGAGTTCACCGGTGTTGACGTCGAAGGCCGCCAAGTACTTCTGGTCGACGGCTTCGGCACCGTTGGCGTCGCGTTGCATGCGTGCGAAGTTGCCGCCGGCAAAGACCGACCCCGCGGATTCGGCGAAGGCCTGCACCTCGGTGTTCAATTCGCCGTCGCTCCCATCGGCTCGCCCGACCGCGCCCCAGCGTGTGGGCTCAGCACCCGAGTTGGGAAGGTTTCGGCGTTCTTGCACAGTAGTTCCGGCGGCGGGAATCTCCTGGCCCGCGAAGGCCTCCTGTGTGACCTGCGGTCGGATATACATCTGAGCGAACGGGATGGCTCCCGTCCTGGAGTCCCGGGCCCACAAGTAGGAATTGGGGTCGGTAGTGCCCCGCACGCCGTCGTTGAAGGCAAAGCCACGCAAGTAGCCCTGCTGCTCACGATCGGTGAAGCGCAACGCCTTGAGCGGATCGGCTCCAAAGAGCCAGTGGCGTGGAATCTGCGCCCACGACGTCAGCTGGTTGGTTACGCGCTCGCCGTCGAAGTACGCGTTGGAAACGGGAATGCTCGCGCTGAGTGTCCAGGACCAGCGCGGCTGATTGGTGGTGTCCAGCCGGACTTCCTGCCAACTCCGGCCAGCCTGGTCCTTGGCGCGACGGATCCGCAGACCCTCGGACAACTCGTCCGGGCGCTGGCCGTTCAGCAGCTCGTCCACGGTTTCGGATGACAACTGGGCTGGTTTGAATGCCTCGGGCCCGGTGACCGTGTTGCGAACAGCAGCGGGATCGCCCTGACCTTCGTAGTTCTCGGCCCAGCCCTCACGGCCACGGCCCACCATGACCCAGCCACCGCCATCGGTGGTCTGGTCGCAGTAGAACTCCTGAGGGGCATCCATGGCCGGTGTGAGCAACCAATAGATTCCGGATTCCGAATTGCGATCCTGCTGTTTGATTTCGAAACAGGATGCGGCAGCAGTTTGTTGAGTCTTCCCGTCCACGGAGGCCGGTGCAGCGGCCGCGGGGGACATGGGTGTCAGTGAAGTGACCATGAGCGCGGCAGCCATTGCCGAGGGTGTGGCCATCGAAAGAAAGCGACGCAGAATATTCATGATGTCAACCAACGAATGTGTGAAGTGGAGCTGGGATCAGCAGCGGGGATCAGAAGGGAAACCGGTGGCGACAACTTTCCAGCCAGCGTCGGGTTCCTCGATGAGGTCAAAGGTGTTCAGGACGCGCTTTCCCTGCGATTCGGGGCGCACTACACGGCCGTTCGGGCCCATGACCCTGACCGATGCGTCGTTCAAACACGCGGTGACACGCAGGCCGGATTTACCGTCGATCGTGATCGGCGCGCTGGTTGGTGAGCCGACCACTTTGGGCTCACCAACTTGCTTCCAGCCCTCGCGTTCGTATTCATCCGAGAGATTTGCCATCTGCTCAGCTGCTGGACCAACAGCGATCTCAGAGCTGTCCTGCTCAGTGGTGGTCGGTACCGCGAGCCACGAGGAGACGGCCTTCATTTGCGGAGCATTACGGTTGAGTTTGGTTGACTTGGGGAGAGCATTGGCCGGTTTACTGTCGACCACGTAGTCGGCCGCGAAAGAATCAGTGGTCAAATGCGGATTGATCTCTCCCTGTTCCGCTTGCGCGGCTGAAGGCTCGTTGCCTTCTGGATCGTCCTGAGCCACCGCGAGCCCCATGAACCCGAGTCCGCTGATGCCCAACGTGACCACGGAACCCAGAATGATCGCCTTGGTGCGCTTGGTGGATCGCGTCATCGATTGACGTGTTGATTGAGTGCCCACACTTATCCCTCCCCAGTGAGATAACGGACCGCACCGCAAGCCCCCTTGGATGCTCAGTCCTGCAGCGCTGTGTGTTAGCGCCGCATGTCAACGCCTATTCCCTTAAAACTCGCTGACATCTTGCTGGCACGTTACCATGCACACAGGCTGGTGTATGTACTCCATTTGGGGTAAGTGGCTTTGCGGCCCAAGAAAAGTGTCACGAGGCGCCGGGGGATGCCGTAATGACACATGTGTGTGTCTATGGGGGAGAGTGTAATGGGGAGTTCTGTTTCGAAGCATCGGGCTATCAACACCCCGCAGGAGGCCAAGAGACGTCGGCTTCCGTTGCGGGGCTTTGCCCACATCGACGCGATGCGCGCTGGCGCGGTGATGCTGGTCGTGTTTTCACACGCTGGTCTCACCGCGGTCCCGGGTGGCAGTGGAGTGACCATTTTCTTTGTCATCTCCGGATTCATTATTACTCACCTGTTACTGCGAGAACTTGAAAAAACGAATTCTTTTGATATTCGTGGTTTCTATCTTCGTAGAGCGTTGAAAATCTTTCCGCCACTCTTGGTCATCGTCATTCTTCCGTCACTGGTCTACGGGCTGTTCAAATCACTGAACTGGGTGGATGTCGCAGGTCAGCTGCTGTTTTTCTTCAACTGGGTGTATGTGGACTCGGACGTCTCAGTGCTCCCCGGGACCATTGTCGTCTGGAGCCTTTCCATTGAGGAGCAGTTTTATTTAGCGGTCGCCTTTCTTTGGCTTCTCTTGGTGCGGGGGCGTCGTCCGGTAGCGGGGTTGCGCGTTCTGGCCTGGGCCATCATCGTTTATTCGGTACTGGCCCGTGCGGTTCTTTTCTTCTCCGGAGCCACCTCGGACCGTATCTACTTCGGGACCGATACTCGTTCTGAGGCCATTGCCATGGGCATTTTGGTGGCCTTGTGGTTCAGGACAAGACGGTTGCGAGCTCATGAGGCAACGGGTGCCCGAGCAGTAGCTGCCCGCAAGGACGATCTCTTGGGGAAGGATGTCGTCCTATGGGTAGCACTGGTCTTGTATCTGGTGTCCTTGATCATTCGCGACGATCTTTTTCGTGAAACGCTTCGCTACTCGATGCAAGCGGTCGCTGCGGCACTCGTCATCATGTGGGGTCTTGTGGGTGCCGGAGGACCCATGGGCCGCGCCCTCAACCGGTTCATGAAACTTCAGATTGTTCAGCTCTTGGGGCTGGCGAGCTACAGCATCTACTTGGTCCACTTGATCGTGATTCGTGCCCTCGAGCCGGTCACTGCCGGGCTGCCCGAGCCCATCACCATTGTGCTGGGAGTAGTTCTCGGAACCGGAGCCGGAGTCCTGGTTTGGTGGGGTGTCGAAGAACCCGTGGTGAAGTGGCGGCAACGTAAGAAGGCCAAGAGTGCCGCAGCCACGACCGCGTTGAACCCGAAGGGTTAGAACCGCTTCGCCGCAGCCTTCAACGCGCGTGCCAACCGATCGCTGTCCTGCGGAGTGTTGTACAAGGCCGGTGTCACGCGAATGACCTCTCCCTTGGTCACCCCACCGCGGCGCACGGTGAACACACCCCACTCGTTCGTGAGGTAGTCGGTGATGGCCACGCTCTGCTCGCGAGTCGTGTTGCCGTCGATCCGGAACGAGGTCAGCGCACCATACATGCGGCGGTCCTCCGGGGTCAGGATGGTCAGATTGGGCACGTCCAACACCTGTTGAACCCAGCGGTCGCGCAGGTACTGCAGCCGCGCGAACTTGTTGGCGGCACCTACTGCGTGGTGGAAGTCCAAGGCCGCGGGGATAGACAGGTAATTGGCCGAATTGGCGGTGCCGGTGTGAATCCTGGACCGCACGTCGTCGGCGTCGAAATCCTCGTCGGCGAAGTGCCTGTCGATGTCTCCCAGGCGATCCTTCTGGATGTACAAGAATCCACAGCCTAGCGGTGCGTCGATCCATTTGTGCAGGTTGAATCCCACGAACGGGCTGTTGAGGTCCTTGACGTCGAAATCCACGTGACCCCACGAGTGGGCCGCATCGACGATGGTGTCTACTCCACGCTCGGCGGCCATGCGGGAGATCTCCGCGATCGGGGCCTTAAGGCCGGTGCGATGCGAGATGTGGGTCAGCAGGAGCAGTTTGATGCGTGGGTTGTCCGAGAGCAGTTTGGTGTAGTGATCGATCACGTTCTGGTACCTGGCCGGTTCCGGAATCGCGGTAGTGATCACGTCAACGCCGCGGCGATCTTTGAGCCAGTTCATGGCGTACTGCATGGAGTCGTAATCGAGATCCGCGTAGGCCACGGCATCCCCGGGCTTGAGCTTGTTGTACCCGCCGATCATGACCTGCAGCGCCTCGGT
>JAKDKI010000464.1 GCA_030453435.1 Kocuria sp. | reverse complement strand
GCGGGGAGGAACGGCTTGACGTAGCCCTCGTCGAAGGCCATTTCACCGATCTCGTACTCGATCTGCTTGATGGTCACGGCCGGCTGGTTGATGCTCAGCACGCAGGAGGACTCACACGGCGCCGGGCACACACGACCCGTGAACTCCGGGAAGTTGTTGGTCGCGTGCATCCGCTCCGCAGCGTCATGCGTCTGATCGCGCCACACCAGGTCATTCCATTCGGGAATCAAGTTCCCCAGCGGGCAGCCCTGGTGGCAGAACGGCACACCGCAGTCCATGCAGCGACCGGCCTGCTCGTGCAGTGTCTGCGAATTCTGCCGTTCCTGGACCTCTTTCCAGTCCATGATGCGGACGGGAACCGGCCGCTTGGGTCGGTCTTCGCGGTGTCGAACTTTCAGAAAACCACGGGGATCAGCCACGCGTGGTCACCTCCAAAATCTTGAGCCAGGTGCCGTCACCGTCCGGATCGTCTCCGGCGGCCTCGGCCTGATGGCGCAGGGCCAACACCGCGGAGTAGTCCCGCGGCAACAGTTTGGTCATGCGCGCAATGGTGTCAGCGGCGTTCTCGAGCAACGTGGCTGCCCATTCCGATTCGGTTTCTTCGCCGTGGCGTTTGATCAGACCCAGGACCAGTTCACGGTCCTGGTCGTCCAACGTGGCCACGAGCAATTCACCGGATTCGCGGGCCTGCTTGTTGATATCCGACTCGTCCAGGTCCAGCACGTAGGCCACGCCTCCGGACATGCCCGCGCCGAAGTTCCGGCCCGTCTCCCCCAGGATCAGGGCGACGCCGCCGGTCATGTACTCGCAACCGTGGTCACCAATGCCCTCGACCACCGCGGTGGCGCCCGAGTTACGCACCAAGAACCGCTCGCCCACCGTGCCGCTGAAGAACATCTCGCCACTCGTGGCGCCGTAGCCGATCACGTTGCCGGCAATGACGTTCTCGTGGGTCGGGAAACTCACGTCGCGCGGGGGTCGGACCACGATGCGGCCACCGGACAATCCCTTGCCCGTGTAGTCGTTGGCGTCGCCTTCGAGTCGCAGCGTGATTCCGCGCGGGATGAAGGCACCCATGGACTGGCCCGCTTCACCCGTCAACGTGACGTCGATGGTGTCATCGGCGAGCTCTTCCAGGCCCAGTGCACTCGTGACCGTGTACCCCAGCATGGTGCCCACGGCGCGATCGGTGTTGATCACCTTTTCCATCACGCGCACGGGCTCGCCCTTCTCGATTGCGGGAGCGGCCAGCGGAATCAGCTTGTTGTCGAAGTGATCCTCCAGCTCGTGGTCCTGCGTGCGCGTGTTCCGCAGTCCGTCCTTGAGACCCGGGGACTGGAACGAGTCCAGGATGGGGCTCAGGTCCAAGCCCTTGGCCTTCCAGTGGTCGATCGCCTCGCGGGTGCGCAGCACTTCGGCGTGGCCCACGGCCTCCTCGATACTGCGGAAACCCAGCTGGGCCAGGTATTCGCGGACCTCTTCCGCAATGAACTCGAAGAAGTTCACCACGTGTTCGGCCTTGCCCGTGAAGCGCTTGCGCAGCTCCGGATTCTGAGTGGCCACGCCCACGGGGCAGGTGTCCAGGTGGCACTTGCGCATCATGATGCAGCCCTCGACCACGAGCGGTGCCGTGGCGAAACCGAATTCCTCGGCTCCCAACAGCGCCGCAATCACCACGTCACGGCCGGTCTTCAACTGACCGTCCGCCTGCACGACCACGCGTTCGCGCAGTCCGTTCAATCGCAGAGTCTGCTGCGCCTCAGCCAAGCCCAGCTCCCAGGGCATACCCGCGTGCTTGAGCGAGTTCAGCGGGGCCGCTCCGGTACCGCCGTCGTGTCCGGAAATCAGGACGACGTCCGCCTTGGCCTTGGTCACACCCGCTGCCACGGTGCCGATCCCCCGCTCGGAGACCAGCTTCACGTGCACGCGGGACCTGGGGTTGGAGCGCTTGAGATCGTAGATCAGCTGCGCGAGGTCCTCGATCGAGTAGATGTCGT
>JAKDKI010000112.1 GCA_030453435.1 Kocuria sp. | reverse complement strand
GCAGCATGAGGTCCAGCACGATCACGTCGTACGGGTTCTCCTGGGCCAGCCACGCGCCGGTAATGCCGTCGTTGGCCACGTCCACCACGAATCCCTCGTTGGTGAGGCCACGGCGCAGCGACTCCGAGAGGTCCACCTCGTCATCGACGATCAGCAATCGCATATCAATTCCTTCGTCAGTTCATATCCGTGCCGCTTGGCCACCACGGTACGCCGGTCAGTCCGTTGACGGAGCGGCGGGTGCCGGCCCGGTGCTGGTTCGTTGCCCATTCGACCGGGCGCGGTAGCGCATGTCCACCACGGCCACGATCAGCGCCGCGATGACCGCCAACGCCGTGGCGGCGAAGCCCGCGGTGATGGCCTGTCCCCAGTCCGTGTGGGCCAACACGCTGAACGCGACCGCGGTGATCATGGCGATACCCATCGAGGTACCGATGCGCTGGCCCGTCTGCATAATGCCCCCGGAACTCCCGGCGTATTCCATGGGCACCTCCGCCAGTGTGAGGGTTTGGTTGGGGCTGACCACAGCGCCCTGCCCCAGACCCACGAACGCCAGGGTGGCCAACAGCCACCATTCGCTGACCAACCCGTGTTCGCGCAGCTGGATGACCAGGACACTGAGTGAAAGACCTACCAGCACGCTGGCCATACCGGCGACCACGACCTTGCGCCCCAGGCGCAGCACATGCCGACCGGCCCAGTTGGAGGCCACGGCACTGGCCACCGCATTGGGTAGTCCGATCATCCCGCTCGCCAAGGCGGTGTGACCCAGCCCCTCCTGCATGTACTGGGCCACGAGCACCCAGATGCTGGTGATGCCCAAGAAGTACAGACCGATCAGGACCGACCCGTGCAGGAAGCTACGCACGCGGAAGATCGATAGATCCACCATGGGACTGTGCCCGCTCTGCTTGTGCTTCTTCTCCCACACTGCCCAGCCACCCAGCAGGACGAGACCCACGGGCAACAGGGCCCACACCCACGCGGAGGCTGCCGCGCGGGCCTCCATGAACGGCAACAGCAACGCCAAGATGGCCAGTCCCAGGATTACGGCGCCCACGGGGTCCAGCTCCCGCAGTGTCCTCCCCAGACTCTGCCCGCGCGTGCGCTGGAACAAGGGCTTGGGGAACCACATGAACGCCAGGATCAGGGCCAGAATGCCCACGGGAACGTTGACCAGGAAGATCCAGCGCCACCCCTCGCTCACACCACCGATCTGGATGAGCAGGCCACCCAACAGCGGCCCCACGCCCACGGAGATTCCCACCATGCTGCCGAACATCCCGTAGGCCTTACCGCGTTCGGCTCCGCGGAAGTACTGCTGGATCATGCCGATGCCCTGCGGGTTGAGCAACCCGGACCCCAGGCCCTGCACGAAGCGCGCCACCGTAAGGGTGGTGGCATCACTGGCCAATCCCGCCGCCACGGACGCCACGGTGAACACCGCCACGCCCGCGATGAACATGAACCCTCGCCCAAAGATGTCTCCGGCACGCCCGGCCGCCACGAGCACCACGCCAAAGGTCAATGCGTAGCCGGAGAGAACCCACTGCAATTGGGACTGACTCGCGCCCAAGCCTTCCTGAATGGAGGGCAGGCCCACGTTGAGGATGCTCACGCCCACCAAAGACATGAAGATTGCCACGAGCAGGACGGCCAGGATGCGCCAGCGGCGCGGGTCCGGCTGGTCGGTGCCCCGAGCTGCGCGGTCCTCAGATGCTTGGCCGGCGGTACCAGCAGAGCCGGAAGCCGAGGCGGAAGCAGCCCCGTCGCGCGAGGAGGAAGCTGAAGCGTGGTTGTCGTGGGCGGGTGTATCAGAGGAGGAGTGGCGGCCCATGGTGTGGTCGAAAGTCTTTCTGTCGTGGCCGGCGGGTGAACTGTGTTTCCCAAACCTTGTTCACCGCAGAAGAAGCGTGTCGGCACCATGCGCCGGCGACTCCGGGACTTCACGCCCGGCCGGGGAAA
This sequence comes from Kocuria sp., assembly GCA_030453435.1. Lineage (GTDB taxonomy): Bacteria > Actinomycetota > Actinomycetes > Actinomycetales > Micrococcaceae > Kocuria > Kocuria atrinae. The sequence goes on along the minus strand of JAKDKI010000112.1, from coordinate 5,311 downwards.
GTCGCGCGCGGGCCTGTGTCCGACACGACGCCCGGCACGGCGGCTTTCTCCCAGGAAACAGCAACGCACGGAGCTGAGAGTTCATTCCACTCGGCTCCGCGCCACGCTTTAATTCTTCTGCGGCCGCACGAATGGGAAGGACAGGACGTCGCGGATGGTGGTGTCCGTCATGAGCATGACGAGTCGGTCCAGACCGATACCGAAACCACCGGCCGGCGGCATGCCGGTCTCCAGTGCGTAGAGGAAGTCCTCGTCCACCTCCATGGCCTCAACATCCCCGGCGGCAGCCTTGAGGGACTGTTCGGTCAGACGATCGCGCTGTTCTACGGGATCGGTCATCTCCGAGTACGCGGTGCCCAGCTCCATGCCGTTGGCCACCAGGTCCCAGCGTTCCACGAGCCCTTCCTCCGTTCGGTGGGGCGCGGTCAGCGGCGAGGTCTCCAGGGGGAAATCACAGTAGAACGTGGGCTCGATGGTCTGCGGCTCCACCAGCTCCCCGTACAGCTCCTCCAGCACCGCACCGGGCCCCATGCCGGGGCCGATCTCCACATCGTGCTCGGCGGCGATGCTCAGCAAGGTCTCGAAATCCGTGTGGATATTCACGTCCCGCCCCACCACTCGGCTGACGGCCTCGGTCACGGTCACCACCGGCCACGGACCGGACACATCCGTCAGCACCGGTGCCGCATGAGGGTCGCGGACATCCCTGAGCGGAAGGACCGCGGATCCGTGCAACGCCACGGCCACCTGCTTGATGAGCCCCTCCGTGAGCTCCCGCATGACCGTGTAGTCCGAGTAGGGCAGGTAGGCCTCGAGCGAGGTGAACTCCGGGTTGTGCGTGGCATCCGCGCCCTCATTGCGAAAATTGCGGGAGATCTCGAAGATCGGCCCGGACCCCGCGACCAATAGCCGCTTCAAATACAGCTCGGGCGCGATCCGCAGCGACAGATCCATCCCGTACGCGTTGATGAACGTCTTGAACGGCCTGGCGGACGCCCCTCCGTGCACCGTATTGAGCACCGGAGTCTCGACCTCGCGGAATCCCTGGCCGGTGAGAAAGCCCCGCACCGTTTCCAGAGTCAGCGAGCGCTGTTTCAGCAGTTCCAGCTTTCGGGGATGCACCAGCAGATCGGTCGAGCGCTTACGCAGCCGCGCCTCCGGGTCCTCGAAACTGTTCCACGGAATCGGTTGCAACGCCTTGGACGCCATGGTCAGCTGCCGCGCGATCACGGATTCGGTGCCGTTGCGCGACGCTCCCCAGTGACCGTCCACGACCACCAGGTCACCGGAGTCCAAGTTCGCGCCCAGCACGTCCCACGTTTCGTCCATGCGCTCGCGGTCCAGCAGCACCTGCACGGTCCGGCCCGCGTCCGTGAGGTCCATGAACAGCACACCACCGTGGTCACGAAGCCTGCGGATCCGCCCGCTCATACGAACGGACGACGACGCCGCTCCGCCCGCCTCCCGCTCAGTCACCAGTTGGGCCACGGACCCCGCAGGTGTCAGCCCGACCGGATACGGGGCGATCCCCGCTTCGGCAAGCGCCCGGGCATGACGCAAGCGGTGGCGTGTTTGCTGCGAGCGCCGCGGAGCGAGCTCACGCGTGAGCTGCGGTTCGTGACCGAGCTCGGCAATGGCGGCCAGAGCGGCGTCGTCGAGGTGACGATCGGGTGCGCGACGCACGAAAGGTGAGGGCAGGAACCCTTCGACCTGCGCGGTGGTCGAGGCCATGCGCGGGAGAGAGAGCGCACTGTCGAAGCACGCGTAGCGCGGGGACCACTCGGGGAGGTACTTGGCGTTGGAGCGGTAGAGGCTCTCGAGCTGGAAGAACCGATCCAAGAACCCCAGCACTGATGAGTTGAAGCGTGTGATGACCCCGGCACCGAGCTCTTCGGCATCTGCGAAAACACCGCGGAGCATTGCAAAGTTCAGGGACACCTCGCGAATTCCATGGGCGGCCCCGTAGGACATGAGTTCGGACACCATCAGCTCCGTGGTGCCGTTGGGGGCATCCGGGGAGCGACGCATCACGTCCAAGGACAGACCGCGCCGCCCCCATGGCACGAAGGACAACATTCCCTTGACCTGACCGTGTTCGTCACGGGCCACCCCCGCGGTGCATCCCCCGTCAGCGGGATCGCCCCAGCGATTCAAAGCCATGGAGAAGCCTCGGTCCGGCTCGTCCCCGCGCCACTGATCAGCGAGTACGCCCAATTCTGCGAGGGCTTCCGCGGACAGCGCGTCGTGACGGACGACCTCCACTTCCAGACCTCTCTGCCGTGCATGGCGAACCGCGCGGCGCACGTTGGTCATGGATGAATTGGCCAGTGAGAAACGGTCCGGGTGAAGGATGGCCTCGTCCCCCATCACCAGAACACCCAACCCGGCGGCCGCGAACGTGCGGGCGCCTTCAGCGGAGGCGGAGGTCACCGCCGGAGTCCAGCCGTAGTAACGGGCCCGACTCAGCCAGGTTTTGACCGCCGCGGGCCAACTTGCTCGGTCCCCCACGGGATCGCCGGAGGCAAGACACACCTGACCCACCACCCGGTAGGTGATGGCCGCGCGACCATCCGGGGAGAACACCGCGTTCTTGTCGCGCCGGGTGGCGAAGTATTCCAGCGAATCCTGGCCCCCGTACTGGGCGAGCAGGGTGCGCAACGCGACTTCCTGGTCCGGTGTCCACGTGGTCTCTTTGGAACTGGACCGCAAGAACATGAACACCGCCGTTACCACGGTGAGCGCGAGCAGCACCGACACCAGTCCGGGCAGCCAATCAGGCACTTGGTATCTGAATTGCGGGTTGGGTGTGTAGATCCCCAGACCCCGATTAATTGCTTCCAGCAACACCCGGCCGTCATCACTGGCCGACTCCGTGGCAATCAGCAGGATCACGTGGGTCAATACGACCGTGATCAGAGCGCCCACCGAGAGCGTGATGATCGCCGAAACTGTGCTCCTGGCCCTGGTGCGGCCGGGGAAGGCCGATCGCATCCACCAGGCCAACATCAACACGACCACGCCCACCACGAGCGCGGTCACGTCCACCGCGAAGAAGGCCATGGCGGTGCGGTCCGACAAGGCCTCCTCAGGTCCGATCGCAACTGTCGCCCACAGGTTCAGCGCGGATCCGAGGACCCCCAAGATCTGCAGTACTGCGACCATGGTCAGCGCAATCCGCTTCCGACGGATCAAGGCCCCGGTGACCAAAGCCAACAGTGCAACCGAGGCCAACGACGGCGAGACAGGCAGGTTCAGCGCCCCCAGCACCATGTACGGCACCGGGGAAATGACGGCCATCCATTGCATGACAGTGAGGATGAGCCCCAGCAGTGTGGCCATGGCGAACACCCACGTGAGGATGCGCGCATCCCGTTCTTGAGCCGGGGTGGGCAGCAGAAAGTCACGGTGACCGGAATCCCCCGTTAGCTGGGCGTCAGCTGTTAAATTCCTGCCGTTTGACTCTTTGGTCATTCAATCGACTCTCTTCGAATTACTATGTGTGCATCGGCGACACTCTATTTGTATTTCTTGTGGGCATCGGGCGACATCCGACCACGGTATGAAATATCCAAGAGAAGAGTCACGATATGAGTTTTTTGAATTAACAGGCTGGCCAGTTTTCATGATCACCGTCACATTAGCGGCGGTTGTACTTTTCGTGGCCGTGTTTCTCGTACCGCGGTATCGGAAACCCGGCGCGTCCAGATACATCATCCAGTTCACGTCGATCCTGCTGGTCACGGTTCTGACCCTGTTGGTTATCTTCCTCAAGCTCAACAACGACAACCAGTGGTACGGCAACTGGGGTGACCTGGTCACCGGAGGGGATGGCGGGTCGGTCGCCACCCAAACCGCCGGCCTCGCCGTTCCATCCGACGCGGCTGCGGCCGAGCTACCCCACGCGCCGTTCACCAGCACCCAACTGGACCCGCGGGGCAGCAGGGAGATCGGTGCTCAGGTGGATCCCACCGCAACCGGTGGGCAATGGGCGCATTTTGAGCTGAAGGGCAAGGAATCACACGTCACACAGCAAGTTACTGTGTGGTTACCCCCGTCGTACTTCACCGAGAAAGATCGTGCATTTCCTGTAATCACGGCCTTCACAGGATTCCCCGGGAGCGTGAACACGTACAGCAAATCCATGAATTTCGATCAGCATATTAAAGCTGCGGTGCGTGACTCTGCCGTGCGAGAGCCCATTGTGGTGATCCCTGATGTCTTTCCCGGTAATCACGACACCGAATGCGTGGATGGCAATCACGGGAAGTATGAAACGTTCGTCAGCCGGGACGTCGTCTCGTGGGTCCGCGAGAACCTACGGGTTTCCCAGGATCCGCAGGCGTGGTCCACCTTCGGTTACAGCGCGGGTGGCTGGTGCTCGTCCATGTTCACCGTGCGCCATCCGGACATCTGGGGAAACAGCATTAACATGGCCGGCTATTTCGCTCCGGATTACAGTAAAGGTCAAGAATGGGTGACCGCAGACCCCGCAGGGTATGACCTGGGCAAAGTAGTCGAAAAGAATAATCCCGATGTAAACATCTGGTTCTTCACCGGTGGTGAAGATACCCCGGGTATCAAAGCGGTAGAGAAATTCAAGGAAACGGTGAAAGATCCCACGGGACTGGTTGTTAATACGTCCCAGACCGGGGGCCACAGAGTTCCCCTGTGGACGGCACAGATCGAGCCTTCTCTTCAATGGCTCGGCCAGGTGTCACCGTATTTCGCGGCTCCGCACTCATAGACCGGCCAGGCGCAGCACGTGCCCTCGAGCCTCCGCCCACGCTGGGTGCTCGAGCACGGTCCACGCATTGTGGTCCGCGTCGTCCACCACAGTGAGCTCTACAGGGTCCCCCTGGTCCTTGGCGGCCGCAACGTAGTCCTCGGCCTGGTGCGCGGGTATGAGTTCGTCCTCACCACCCGAACATGCGATCACGGGAACACCGATGGGCAACAGCTCGCGGGGGGAGGCTTCCTCGTACCTTTCTGGTTCCTCGTCCGGGGCACCACCCATGAGAGTTCCCACTCGGTCATTCGCATCCTCGCGGAATGCACTGTCCAGGTCGTACACCCCCGCCATGGACACGCACCCCACCGGCTCCACAATGGGCTCCGCACCGACCTGACCCTTCCCGAGTTGCGATCGCGACGCCGCCCACGTGGCCAAGTGTCCGCCGGCGCTGTGCCCGAGCAGCACGACCCGCTCTCCGTCGAGCTCGACCGGCGAGTGCTCCGCGAGGCGAGGGACGAAATCAACTCCCGCGGCGACGTCGTGCCCGGCCGCCGGCCAGCCCGCGCGTGCGGGGCCGCG
>JAKDKI010000463.1 GCA_030453435.1 Kocuria sp. | reverse complement strand
GGCGCCGGCGAGAACGGCCCGCTCGTGGCCGTGGTCGATATGCCCGAGGGCCTCAGTGATGACGAGGCGACCGAGAAGATCAATCTCGTCTCCGACCGCATCGCTGAACAGGACGACGTGGCCAACGTGTTGCCCGGCGTGACCACCGATGACAACCGCACCGGCGTGATCCAGGTGATCCCGGGATCCGGTCCCGCGGATGCTGCCACCGAGGAGCTCGTCAACAACCTGCGCGAACTCAACGGCGACGCATTGAACGGCGAGGACGTCCAGATCGGCGTGGCCGGCACCACCGCAGCCAACATCGACGTGTCCCAGCTGCTCGGCGAGAAGCTCCCGCTCTACCTGGGCGTGGTCATCATCATCTCGCTGCTCCTGCTGCTCATGGTCTTCCGCTCCATCGTGGTTCCGGTCATCGCTTCCCTGGGCTTCCTGCTCTCAGTCCTCGCGTCGCTGGGTGCCGTGGTTGCGGTTTACCAGTGGGGTTGGGGCGGCGACCTGATGGGCGTGCACGATCCCGGGCCCATCCTGAGCTTCCTGCCCACCCTGATGATCGGCATCCTGTTCGGCCTGGCCATGGACTACCAGCTGTTCCTCGGCTCGGGCATGCGCGAGGCCTACGTCCACGGCCACCCCGCGCGCCAGGCCGTGGTGCACGGATTCAAGGCGGGCCGCGCAGTGGTCACGGCCGCGGCGATCATCATGATCTCCGTGTTCGCGGGCTTCATCTTCGCCCACCTCTCCATGATCAAGCCCATTGGTTTCGCACTGGCCATCGGTGTCTTGTTGGACGCGTTCGTGGTCCGCATGTTCATGATCCCGGCCGTCATGCGCATCATGGGCGAAAAGGTCTGGTGGCTGCCGCGCTGGCTGGACAAGATCCTGCCCCGCGTGGACGTTGAGGGCGAGTCCCTGGTGCGTGCCGGTGCTACCGCCGGAGCCACCGGTGGTGCGGCTTCCGCAGTTGCCTCCGGTTCGGATTCTGGCTCCCGCTCCGATCACGACGACGCCGCTCCCACCTCGGATCGCGACATCACCGTGAACGATCGCTCGGCTCAGTCCACCGCACCCGTGGCGGCAGGTGCTACGACCGTGGCGGCCGGTGCGGCTGCCATGGGCGCTGCGTCGGGAACGACCGCCGAGTCCACCCCCGCGAGGGAAGTTGCGGCGGGGAACTCCGCGAGCGGCGTCGTCCCCGTGAAGGCCATGGCGCACTCGGAGGTGACCCTCCGTCAGGCGGATCCGGCGCTCAAGGCGACCGACGCGGTTCTGCCGTTGCTGCCGAGCCTGCCCGAGGAAGAGGACAGCGCGCGGGAGGAGCTGAGCAAGGACAAGCCCGAGGCTGCCCCGCACCGCTCCATGCATGAGCGTGTGAACTTCCGGAAGGTGGTTGTGGCCGGCCGGCCCGTGCTGGTGGCCGAGCCTAAGTCTCGTGCGTGGGGCGCGGTGGCTCCGGTGATCGTGTACTGGCACGGTGGTGGCTATGTGAGTCCCATGGTGCGCACGCACTGGCGCTTCCTGGACGAGCTCATCAAGCGCACCGGTGCCACGGTTGTGGTGCCCAGCTATGCACTGGCCCCCGTGCACACCGTGGACGAAGTTCAGCCGCTCGTGGACGGAACGCTGGAACTGGCCCGCTCCATGGGATCACGCGTGTACTTCATGGGTGATTCTTCCGGTGGCGGTCTGGCGCTGGCTCAGGCGCAGCGCCTGCGTGATCAGGGTGCGGCATCGTTGGCCGGCTTGGTGCTCATTGCGCCGTGGGTCGATGCAACCCTGGTCAACCCGGCGATTGCCGAGTACGAGTCCAAGGACAAGATGCTCAGCGTCAAGAAGCTGCGTGTTTCGGGCCGCTGGTGGGCCGGTGAGAGGGATGCTCGCGATCCGCTGGTCAGCCCCGCGTACGGCACGTTCGAGGGCTTGCCGCGCACGTTGGTAACCCAGGGTGACCATGACATCCTCTACCCGGACACCATGAACACGGTGGCGGAACTGCAGCTCGCGGGCGTGGACACCACC
>JAKDKI010000462.1 GCA_030453435.1 Kocuria sp. | reverse complement strand
CCGAAGAGGTCATCTCCAACGACGCCCGAATCGACTTCCTCCAGAACGACTTGGACGAACGAGCCATCGACATCCTGGCTCTGCAATCCCCCGTCGCGTCTGATCTGCGCATGATCGTGGGCGCCCTCCGCATGAGCGCCTCGCTCGAGCGCATGGGAGATCTGGCCCGCCATCTCGCTCAGTTGGCACGCATGCGTTTCCCGGAGCCCGTGCTCCCCGAGGCGCTGAACGACCACTTCGCAGCCATGTTCGATCTCGACCTCAAGCTGCTGGAACGTGTGATCTCCGTTCTCGAAGACCGCGATATGACGGTCGCCGACGAGATCTACGCCCTCAAGTCCGAGCTGAACCAGAAACACCAGCAGGTCTTCGACATTCTGGCGGATCCCAATTGGGATTCTTCGGTCCCCACCGCCGTGGACGTCACTCTGGCGTCGCGCTACCTCGAGCGCATCGGCGATCACAGTGTTTCGGTGGCCCGCAAGGTCGCCTACCTGGTCACCGGCGACTGGGCTCCCATCTCGGAGACCCACCCGACCGGTCACGGCCATATCGGTTCCGACACGGGAGAATAAACGGCTCCCCGGTAGCGGGGCTGCGCCCACACGCACAGCCCGGAACTGCCGGAACGCGTCACGATCCAAGCAAAAGCGCCCCACCACATTCGTGGTGGGGCGCTTTTCATGCCGTATGGACCGAGGTTACTTCTTGCCCTGGTTTGCAACGGCCTTGATCGATTCGGCAGCGGCCTCGGGGTCCAAGTAGGTACCGCCGACGGTCACCGGCTTGAGGTTCTGGTCCAGCTCGAAGTACAGCGGAATACCGGTGGGGATGTTCAGTCCCGCGATGTCCTCGTCCGAGATGTCGTCCAAGTGCTTGACCAGCGCGCGCAGCGAGTTGCCGTGAGCGGCCACGAGCACGGTCTTACCGGACTTCAGATCCGGCACGATCTGCTCTTCCCAGTACGGCAGGAAGCGCTCGAGCACGTCCTTGAGGCATTCGGTGCGGGGCAGGTCCGCCACGTCTGCGTAGCGAGGGTCATCAGCCTGCGAGAACTCGGAGGAATCGTCCAGGGCGGGCGGCGGTGTGTCGTAGGAACGACGCCACACCATGAACTGCTCTTCACCGTATTGATCGCGTACCTGCGACTTGTCCTTGCCCTGCAGGTCGCCGTAGTGGCGTTCATTCAGGCGCCATGAACGCTTGACGGGGATCCAGTGGCGGTCGGCTGCGTCGAGTGCGATGTTGGCCGTGTTGATTGCCCGGCGCAACAGGGAGGTGTGGAGGACGTCCGGGGCGAGGTCATTGTCCTTGATCAATTCACCGCCGCGCTTGGCCTCCGCTATGCCCTTCTCGGTCAGCGGCACGTCCACCCAGCCGGTGAACAGGTTCTTCTCGTTCCATTCCGACTGCCCGTGGCGCAGGAGGACGAGTTTGTACGTTGCTGAATCATTAGCCATACCCTCATTCTCCCACCCGGATCACTCGTTGGCACGCGTTATACGCATGTGTCACCGCCATGAAGCGCTCCGGCTGGAGAGACCTACCAGTAACCGGGGTTGCCGGATTCGCTGGAAACCGCGGGCTTCACATCCGCCAGGTAGACACCCGCGATGGTGGCGGCGATCAGCATCAGGATCAATGACCCCGCGCCCGGGTAACCGGTGCTGAACAACGACATCGTGGAGAACACAGCGCTCAGGACGCTCACCACAGCGGCACCGGCGGTCAACGCAAGCCAGAAGGTCTTGGTCCGTTTCCAGGCGCGCTCGAATTGCGGCGCGGAACGGCGCACGCAGTCCAGCACGGCCATGAGGCTCAGTGCGGCCACCACCAGTGTGATGGCATAGTCCAGGTAGCTGGCCAGTGCAATGGCCCAGGGGATTGATGTCACGTTGTTCAGTCTACCGATCTGCCAGTTCGTCCAGACCCGCTTTCAGGTCCTCCCACAAGTCATCCACATTCTCAATTCCCACGGACAGCCGCAACAGCGTGTCCGGCACGGTGTCCGGTTCGTCGTG
>JAKDKI010000461.1 GCA_030453435.1 Kocuria sp. | reverse complement strand
CCCGAGGCGGAGCTGGGATCGGTTCGGGTGGAGTCGATGTAGATCGACAGGAACGGACCTTCGGCCTCGAGCACGGGCATGAGCCAAGACAGGTTCACGGTGACCTCCTGATTACTTGTAGGGCGACCGGGCGCCACAGTCATGGCGCCGTGGTGCACATCACTGTTCCATGCAAACGAAGCTGGGACAAGGGACGAGTAGTCACGGTTGGGGGCCAAAAACTTGGAGGTTCCACTGTGCTGCTTGTGGGGGTTATTCCCAGTCCATGTCCCACACGGGATCTGCGTAGCGGTTTCGCAGGAACTCTCCGACCACCGCCGCACCCAGGTCTTCGGGGTCCGGTGCCACCATGCGGCCCCCGGCTCGTGTGGCCATGGCTTGAACGAATCGGACCAAGCCTGGGTCGTCACCCAATCTGAAGAACGTGACCTCTGCGCCCTGCCGCGTGACCTTGTCCAACTCGGAGACAGTGTTCAGAAGCGTCTCGCGATCCGGAGGATACGAGAACCACGCCTCGCCGTGGGTCATGAGGTGGGCGGTGGGCTCACCATCGGTCACCACGAGCAGCACCGGTTGCATATTGGGGTGCTGGCGGAAGAACCGGCCTGCCAGTAACAGACCGTGGTGCAGGTTGGTGCCTTGTTCGTGCCAGGCGGGCAGCGCCGTTAGCTCGCCGATGTCCATGCGCTGGGCGTAGCGCCCGAACGTGATCAGCTCGAGCCGGTCGCCTCGGAACCGCGTGGAGAGCAAATGATGCAGTGCCAGGGCCGTGCGCTTCATGGGCACCCAGCGGCCGTTGAGCGCCATGGAGAACGAGGTGTCCACGAGCAACACCACCGCCGCTTGCGTCCGGGCCTCGGTTTCGCGCACCTCGATGTCCTGGACATCGATGCGCAGCCCCTTCATCGGGTCCTTGCCGGCGGCCGCCGTGCGGCCGATCGCGTTGGTCACCGTGCGAGTGACGTCCCACGGCTCCACGTCTCCGAATTCCCACGCTCGGCTGGAGCCCGTCTGTTCACCGGCCGCTCCAGCCAGGCGAGTGTCCCGGCGACCCTGCCGGCCGGAGATCCGCCCGGCGGCATCGCGCAACAGGGACTGCCCCAGCTTGCGCATCGCGCGCGGGGACAATTTCAGATCCCCGTCCGTGCCACGGCGCAGGTAACCGCTGTCCTGCATCGCCTTCTCCAGTTCGGCGAGCGTGCGGGCCGAGACCGCGGCGTCGTCGCCCAATTGTCGGGTCAGGGCCTCGATATCGAGGTCCGATAGCGTGGAGCCCGAATAGGACTGTGAGAGCTGTTCGGCCAGTGAATCCAGGTCGGCCAAGTCTTGGAGCACACCGGTGCCGTCGCCCAGGCCGAGGCCCTGATCGCCGTCGAACTGCTCGGACCCAGTCCAGTCCTCCCCAGGACGCAGTGCCTGCAGGGACGCGTCCAGTCGGTCCAGCTGCGACATCAACTCGGGCGAACCGAAGGCCTGAGCGGACAGCGACATCAGCTCGTCGCGCTGTTCTTGCGTCATGGAGCGCATCATGCGCTGGGCGGCCGCCGAACGCTGGGCGAGTGCGTCGATCAACTCATCCACGTTCTGGGGATTCTCGGGGAACTGATCCCCGTGTTTGGCCATGAACTCGTCGAAGTCTTCCGGGGTGTCTTCACCGCGGGCGTGCTTGTCCAGCAGGTCGTTGAGGTCACCCAGCATCTCGGCCACGGCCTGCCGGTCCTCGTCGGTCGCGTTCTCCAGCGCTTGCTTCATGCCGGCAAACCGCTGGTCGAGCAGCTCGCGCCCCAACAGGTCCTTGATCTGCTCGTAGTGCTGCCGGGCGGTATCGGACTGCCAGTCGTAGTCGGCGAGTTCCGTGACGGCAGCCGCGGGGGAGGAGGGCAGGCTGTCCAATTGCATTTCGCGGAACTGCCGGTCCATGGGATCCATGCGAGCGTCGCGCAGGAACTGGTTGCGTTCCTCGCGCAAGGCCTTCTCCAGCAGCTCCTTGACCTCCTGGATCGTGCCGTCCAGGCGGTGCTTGCTCAA
>JAKDKI010000111.1 GCA_030453435.1 Kocuria sp. | reverse complement strand
TCCCCCCCCCCTCCTTTCCCTCCTCCTTGCGGGGGGGGCGGGGGGGCGGGGGCCCCCCCCCCCCACACCGGTGGCGCTGTTATTCGGGCACGTTGGCTTCGTGGCCGGCGGCAACGAGTGCGGCCCGAACCTTGCGGGCCGTCTCTTCCATGACCTCAGGGTCCGGATCCTTGTCCACCCGGTCGAAATCGAATTCTTCGATCGTGTTGGTGGGCCACACGTGCAGGTGCGCGTGGGGCACCTCGAAGCCCTGGATCATGAGGCCCACTCGCCTGGGTGAGAAGACCTCGTCGATGGCCTGGCCCACGGTCTTGCACACGGTCATCAGGTGCGCTGCCAACTCATCGGGCAGGTCCAGCCAGGAGTCGATCTCTTCCTTGGGCACCACCAGGACGTGTCCCTGCGCGAGCGGAGCAATGGACAGGAACCCGGCACACTGATCGTCCGACCACACGAATCGGCCGGGCAGTTCGCCCTCGATGATCTTGGTGAAAACTGAACTCACGGTGACTTCCTTTCGATCGAACTTCTCGGTCCTGTGGGTTGGCGAAACCGACTAGACCTCCACGGACTCGCGGGGTTCCAGGTGGCGGTACTGCGTGCCGTACATCTCGGAGAACTTGGCCACCTGCTTCTCCACAATGCCGAACCCGATGTCGGAGAGCAGCGCGTCATGGATCTGGTACACGTTGGTGGCCCGGGTGGCGATGATGAAATCAATGACCTCGGACATCTTGGACCACGGGGCGTGCAGCGGAACCAGCACGGTGGGCACGGTGAGCCCGTGCGGAACGGTGAAGGAGTCGCCGGGGTGGAACACGGCGTCGTCGATGACGAAACCCACGTTGTCCACCGTGGGAATCAGCGGGTGGATCAGGGCGTGCTGGCCGCCAAAGGTTTTTACCTCGAACGGGCCCAGCGACAGCGTGGAGTCCGCGGTGACGGCGTGCAACCTACCGGCGGCCTCCCCCGAGGCCTCCGCGAGTTCGTCGATGACCGACTGTGGCGCGTAGATGTTCAGCTCGGGGTCTCCCGCGAGCGCCGCGGTCAGTCGCTTGGCGTCGTAGTGGTCCGGGTGCACGTGGGTGATGAGCACCAGGTGGGTGCCCTCCAGGGCTTCCTCAACTTCAGAGAAGGACCCGGGGTCGATCACCAGGGATGTGCCGTTCTTCTCCAGCCGGACGCACGAGTGTGTGAACTTGGTCAACAACATGTCTTCAGCCTAGCCCGGGAACAGCCCGTAGATGCGAACCGTTAGCATGGTTGAAGAAGCAAGCACGTGGAAGGGACGGGCGTGAGCACACAAACCACCGGGCAACCCGAGGTGCGCAATACCAAGCAGCGCCGGGCCATTGCGGGGGCACTGCGGAGCCTCGAGGATTTCATTTCCACCCAGGATCTGCATCGCCGTCTGCAGGATGAGGGCCAGTCCGTGTCCCTGGCCACCACGTACCGAATTCTGCAGTCCATGGCCGACACGGGCGAGGTGGATGTCCTGCGCAACGCTGAGGGCGAGGCCATTTACCGCCGGTGCGAGGCCGAACACCATCACCACCACCTGGTGTGCCGTTCGTGCGGTGCCGCCGTGGAACTGGAAGCGCCCGCGATCGAGCAGTGGGCCGATGACACCGCGGCGGAGCACGGGTTCACGGATGTGGACCACACGGTGGAGATCACCGGCATCTGCGGTAACTGCGCGCGCGAGTCACGCTGACGGTGGTAGACGACCGTCCCCGCGACATCCTTCTGGTCCGCAACGGGGCCTCTCCCCTGGCTCGCGAAGCCTGTGATCGCGCCCGCGGCATTTTCGCGGCGGACGGCTACACCACCGTCTATCTTGATGCCCCCTCCGCGCGGGAACTTTCGGAGCGGCTGACTGACACACTGCGATCCAGGGCGCTGCACGTGGCCGCCGTGGTGGCGGTGGGTGGGGATGGCATGGCCCACCTGGTTCTTCAGGTGCTGCGCGCCGTGGGTGCACAGGGCGTGGACGTCGCTTTCGGTCTGATCCCCGCCGGTTCCGGCAATGATCTGGCCAGGTTCTGCGGGATTCCCACCCGGGACACCGAACGCGCCGCCGGCAGGGTGTTGCGCGGCCTGGAAACCTCGCCCGAGCACATGGATCTCTTGGCTGTGGACTGCGCGGACGGCACCTCGCACGTGTGCGCGACCACCGTGTGCCTGGGCCTGGACGCGCGCGTCAATGCCAGAGCCAACCGCTGGAGCAGAATCCGTGTCTCCGCCAAATACGCGGTGGCCCTCGTGTGGGAAATTCTGCGGCTCACCTCTCGTGACTACACCATCGACTGCACCACCGCCGACGGCGCTCGGAGCCTGATCGATCGCCGGGCCACGTTCTTGTCGGTGACCAACACGTCCTCGTACGGGGGCGGCCTCACCATCGTGCCGCGTGCGAACCATCGGGACGGACAGGCCGAACTGTTTGCCGTATCCGATGCGCGCCCGCTGCGGCTCTTGTTCCTGTTGCCGCGATTACTGCTGAAGACTCACGAGAACCTCGCGGAGGTCGCGCTTGAACCCGTCACCTCGGTGACCGTGATCCCGCACGAGACCCCGTCAGAGGATTTACCCGCGCACGTTGCTCACGGAGACGGGGAGCCCCTGGGCCCCCTGCCCGTGCAGGTTCGGATTCTGCCCGCCGCCGTGCGGGTGCTTTTCTGAGTTGCCGGGACGGTAGGATGAACCGCGTTCCTTGATGCCGCGAATCACGCGGGTCAAAAGCCAGATCGCAAACGAAATGGTGGTCACGTAGGGACTGATCGGAATGGATCCACCCAGCGCCAACAGGATGCCGCCCACGATGGACAGCTCCGCGAACACCACCGACAGCACCACGATCCTCGCCGGAGCCACCGTGAGATTCATGGCGGCCGCCGCCGGGGTGATCAACAGGGCGAGCACGAGCAGCGCCCCCACGATCTGCACCGACATGGCCACTGAAATGCCCAGCAGCACCATGAACACGATGGACAGGGTGCGCACGGGGAGCCCGCGGGCCTCCGCAACCACCGGATCGGTGCTGGCGAACGTCAGCGGGCGCCACACGATCAACAGCCCGACCACCACCACGATGGACAGCACGATCATGGACGTCAGCTGCACCGGGGACACGGACACGATCTGACCGGTCAGCAGGGAGAACTTATTGGAGGAACGGCCCTCGTAGAGGGACAAGAACAGGATGCCCAGACCCAGTCCGAAGGGCATCAGCACGCCCACGAACGAGTTGCTGTCCCGGGCGCGCAAACCCATGAACCCAATGATCAGCGCCGCCACGACCGAGCCCAGCAGGGAACCGGTCACGATGTCCGCGCCGATCAGCAGTGCGGCGGCCGCTCCCGCGAAGGAGAGCTCCGCAATGCCGTGCACGGAGAAGGCCAGGTCGCGCATCATCACGAACGTGCCGACCAACCCACCCACCAATCCGAGGAGGGCGCCGGCCCACAACGAGTTGCTCAGCAGGACCAGCAGCTCACCGTAGTTGTCGAAGACGAACACGGAGCTGACGATCGAATCCCAATCAACGGCTGCGGGGATCACGGGATGAGACCTTCCTGGGACGAAATGTGGTGGGTGTTGTCCGGGCGGCCCGCCACGATGATGCGACCGTTACTGCGCAGCACCTCGATCTTCGCCCCGTAGAGCTCGGAGAGCACCTCGGAACGCATAACTTCATCGGGGGTGCCGATCTTGAAAGAACCGCCGGCCAGGTACAGGATGCGGTCCACGTGATCGATGATGGGATTGATGTCGTGGGTCACGAACACCACGGCACTGCCCGAGTCGACCCGCTGCTGATTGACCAGCTCGCTCACGATGTACTGGTGATTGAGATCCAGCGACAGCAGCGCCTCGTCACACAGCAGGACTTGCGGGTCCGTGGCCAGGGCCTGGGCAATGCGCAGTCGCTGTTGCTCACCGCCGGAGAGCAACCCGACCGGCGCGTTGGCATAATCGCTGGCCCCAACCTTTTCGAGGAGTTCGTCCACGCGCTCGTTGACGGCACGGCGACGGAGCCTGATGCCCCACTGGTGCCCGTCGATGCCCTGTGCCACCAGATCTCTGGCGCGCAACGGAGTGCGGGGTGAGAAACCGCGTTGCTGGGGGACGTACCCGACGTGCCGCGACGCCACACCGGGGCGCTCACCCGTCACGGAGACCGTCCCCCGCGTCAGCGGAAGTAGGCCGAGAAGCACTTTGAGGAAGCTGGTCTTGCCGGTCCCGTTCGAACCGAGCACGGCGAAGTACTCCCCTTCGCGAATGGTCAGGTCGAGGTCACGCCACAGGACGCGGTCCCCGAAGGCGAGTTCCGCGTTCCTGAGTTCAACCACCGCTTTGTCCGTTTGCCCGGCAACCGCGGGGGCGGACCACGGCGCGGTGTGAGTGGCGGGCTGGGCCTCTGGAGTGTGAATGGTTCGTGCCACCTTGGTGGGAAGAGTCATACGGCGATTACTTCACTGCCTGGGAGACGCGGTCGATATTGTCCCGCATCCATTCCTGGTAGTTCTTGTCGTCAGGAAGGGTCTCTGAGAATTCCACCACGCTCACGCCCGAATTCTCGGCATCCTTGCGCAATTGTTTGGTCTGTCCGGTTGACGTTTGCTGGTTGAACGCGAGCAGATCAATGTGACCGCTCGTGACCAGGTCCGTAGTTTCCTTCATGACGGCGGGGGCCACGTCCGATTCCGAGTCGATGGCGGTCATGAAGTCAGCGGGGGTGTCATCGTGCAGTCCCGCGTCCTGCAAGAGATATCCCGGCATCGGCTCGGTGGCCACGTAACCACCCGAGGCCTCCAACGCATCAAGGTCTTCCTTCATTCCCGACAGCTCGCCGTTGAGGTTGGCCGCGTTGTCGGTGTACTGCTTGGAATTGTCCTGGTCGACCTCGCCCAGTTGTTCGGCAATGCGGTCCGTCAGCTTCTGAACCGTGTCCAGGTCGTACCAGACGTGCTCGTTGAAACCACCGGGTTCGTGGTGATGACCATCCTGGCCCTCTTCCTCGTGCGCGTGGTCGTGCTCTTCAGCGGCCTCGTCCTTGCCCTTTAGATCGGACACATCCACGGCGTTGACGACCTTCTGCGAATCCGTGGTCATGTCCTCCATGAACGCGTCATAGCCGCCGCCGTTGAGGATCACCACATCCGCCTTCTCGATGGTCAGGCGATCCTGCGGGGAGGCCTCGTACGAGTGGGGATCTTGCGCAGCGGAGTCGATGATGGGCGTGACCTCCACCTGGTCCCCCGAGACTTGCTTCACGAGATCCGAATAAACGTTGGTCGAGGTCACCACGGTGACTTTGTCCCCGTCCGACGCCGCGGCGTCACCTTCCTGAACATCGCCCGAGTTCGCCGAGCAGCCCGTGAGCACCAGAGCACTCAACGCAGTGACGGCAGCGGCGGAACGGACGAACGGGCGGGCGGATACGCCCTGGACGCGTGCGGACACGGAATCATCTCCTTCGGGTCATTCTCATCACACGGGGCTTATTGAGAATGGATTGCATGTGATCTGCGGAGAGCATATCACTAATCATTCTCAATAAGCCCCGGCGAGAAAACCCCCGAGGAAAGACCTTGTCAGCTCCAGGATTCCGAGCGCGGACGCCCCTCGTCATAGCCGGACTGCGATTGGATTCCCACGACCGCACGGTTCGCGAACTGTGCCAGCGAGGTAGCACCCGCGTAGGTCATGGAACTGCGCACACCGGACGTGATGTGGTCGACCAGGTCTTCGACTCCCGGGCGCTGCGGGTCCAGATACATCTTGGAGTTGGAGATACCTTCTTCGAACAACGCCTTTCGAGCGCGAGCGAACTCATCTTCACCGCGGGTGCGATGGCGTACGGCTCGCGCCGAAGCCATGCCGAAGCTCTCCTTGTAGGCGCGCCCGTTGGCGTCAATGTTGAGGTCGCCCGGTCCTTCGTGAGTGCCCGCGAACCAGGAGCCGATCATGACCTGGCTCGCACCGGCCGCCAGAGCCAGGGCCACGTCGCGCGGGTGCTTCACACCGCCGTCGGCCCAGATGTGCTTGCCGAGATCCGCCGCAGCTTCAGCGCACTCGACGACCGCCGAGAACTGCGGGCGGCCGACCGCCGTCATCATGCGGGTAGTGCACATGGCGCCGGGGCCCACGCCCACCTTCACGATGTCCGCCCCGGCCCCGATCAGGTCGCGCACGCCATCGGCGGTGACCACGTTGCCGGCCACAATGGGGACCTGCGGGTCCTGGGCGCGCACGGCCTCGAGTGCCTGCATGGCTTTGATCTGGTGACCATGGGCGGTGTCAACCACGAGCACGTCGATCCCGGTGTCGAGCAGCGCCGCGGCCTTCGCGGCCACGTCGCCGTTGATTCCCACCGCGGCACCGACCTGCAGGCGCCCCTGCTTGTCGAGCGCGGGCTGATAAAGCGTGGAGCGCACCGCTCCCTTCTGAGTGAGGACCCCTTCGATCGTGCGGTCCCGCAGCACGGGTGCCGCGTTGAGCCGCGTTGCCGCGAGCTTGTCGTATGCGGCACGCATTGCAGTGTCGGCATCCTGGCCGTCGAAGTCCGTGACTTGGAAGACCGGGCCGTCCGTGCGCATCACGTCCGCGAGCTGGGTGAACCGATCCACGTCCTGGCAATCCGCGGCGAGCACCAGACCGCGGTAGTTGTCGTCGGCGTCCGTGACGAGCACGGCCCCGTGGGGACGCTTGTGCATGACCCCGAGGGCGTCGTGTACCGTGTCCGTTTCGTGCAGCGCCACCGGCGTCTCGTACTGGGGTGAGCGGCTCTTGACCCAGTTGGTCACGTTGGAGATGACGTCCAGCGGGATGTCCTGCGGCAGAATACCCAATCCTCCGCGGCGCGCCATGGTTTCAACCATTCGGCGGCCGGTCACCGCGGTCATGTTGGCGGCCACGAGCGGAATGGTGCCGCCCGTACCATCCGCCGGAGACAGGTCAACGTCGAAGCGTGATGTCACCCGGGAGATGGAGGGAACCAGGAAGACGTCGTTGTACGTCAGGTCTGTATTAGGAGTCGTGAGGAATCGCACGAGACCCCATACTACGGGCCCGCAGAGAGCTCGTCAGGTACTCCACTGAGGGCCTGTCGTGAGCGGCACAAAAAACCTACCGAGCGGTCGGGGTGGACTGGCCAGGTGCTGCCCGCCTCATTAGACTATTGACACAGTACGGCCTTATGGGAATAAGGCCACCACGTCCGCCCGCGGAGAGACATTCCTCGGGCACCACCGACCGGTGGTGGTCTACCGAGCAACCACCGGAGCACACCGTTCATATGGAAGAGGCGTATCTCCCGTGCCAGAGCAGCCACACCACCTGATCCCCG
>JAKDKI010000008.1 GCA_030453435.1 Kocuria sp. | reverse complement strand
GCCCTCGCCCACATCGGGCAACGTGAAAACCTGGGACATGAGTTCTACCTCCTGCAACACCGCTTGCGCGGGGCGGTTCGTAACTTAGGGCGATTTAGTAGGCGAAGGAACGGTCGAGTGCTTCCAACACGCGATCCAGGTCCGGAACGTAATGCTCTTCCACGGCCGCCGGCGGATAAGGCATGTGGAAGGCCCCCACTCGCAGCACGGGTGCTTCCAATGAATAGAAGGCCCGTTCCGTCACGCGCGCGGCGATTTCCCCGCCTAACCCACCGAAGGTGGGAGCCTCGTGGGCAATGATGAGGCGACCGGTCTTGCGCACGGACGCGGTGACCGTGTCGAAGTCGATGGGTGAGAGGCTACGCAGGTCGATGACCTCCACGCTGCGGCCATCTTCCTGTGCCGCTTGAGCAGCCGCGAGCGCCACGGGGACCAGGGGGCCCCACGCAACGATGGTGGCTTCCTGGCCTTCACGGACCACGGCTGCGCTGAACGGATCGCCCGTGGGCTGGTCCTCGTCCACCTCACCCTTGAGCCAGTAACGGCGTTTGGGTTCGAAAATGATGACCGGATCGTTGCATTCAATGGCCTGCTGGGACATCCAGTACGCATCCTGCGCATTGGAGGGCGTCAGAATCCGCAGCCCCGCGGTGTGGGCGAACAGGGCTTCGGGGGACTCCGAGTGGTGTTCCACCGAGCCGATCACCCCGCCGTAGGGAATGCGAATGGTCACGGGGACCGTCAGGTTTCCGTCGGAGCGGGCGTGGATTTTCGCCAGCTGCGTGGTGATCTGGTTGAACGCGGGGAACGTGAACCCGTCGAACTGGATTTCGCACACGGGCCGGTAACCCCGTTCGGCCAGACCGATGGCGGTTCCCACAATGCCCGCTTCGCCCAGGGGGGTGTCGAGGACTCGGTGAGCCCCGTAGTGGTCCTTGAGGCCTTCGGTCACGCGGTAGACGCCGCCCAGTGATCCGATATCTTCGCCCATGAGCATGACCTTGGGGTTTTCCGCCATGGCCCGGGACAACCCCGCGTTGATCGCTTTGGCAATGGTCAGCTGCTTCACGCGTGAGCTCCTTCCGAGCCGGAATCTTCCTGGTCCTCCTGGGGCGCGAATCCGGCCTGGTAGTCCAGGTACTCGGCTCGTTCCGCCTCGATCAGGGTGTGCGGGTCCGCGTAGGCCTTGGCGAAGAATTCGTCGAAGGTAGGCGGCACCATAGCCAGTCCATCCGCGCGCAGCTCATCCGCCAGTTCGCGGCCTTCGTTGGCCACCGAGTCGAAGAACTCATCACCCACGTGGTGAGTCTCGCGCAGATACATCTCCAGCCGCTCGATCGGATCCAGGGTGCCCCACTCTTCTTCTTCGTCCCGCTGGCGGTACTTGGTGGGGTCGTCCGCGGTGGTGTGCGCACCCATGCGATAGGTTTCGGCTTCAATCATCACGGGGCCTTCCCCGCGACGGATCTTGTCGAGTGCGTAGCGGGTTGCGGCCAGCACGGCAAGGATGTCGTTGCCGTCCACGCGCAGTCCTTCGAATCCGTATCCGGCGGCGCGAGTGGCCAGGGGCACGCGGGACTGGGTCGAGAACGGCACCGAGATGGCCCACTGGTTGTTCTGCACGAAGAACAGCACCGGTGCATCATAAGAAGCGGCGAACACCATGGATTCGTGAATCTCGCCCTCGGTGCTAGCACCGTCACCGTAATAGGCCACCACGGCCTCCGGGGTCTCGTTCACAGGCTCCCCCGCGTCCTCGGCCGCCTTGCGATCAAGGGCCGTGCCCATTGCGTAGCCCACGGCATGCGGCACCTGAGCGGCCAACACCATGGTGTAAAGGTTCACCCGGTACTCGTTGGGGTCCCAGCCGCCAGCTGTGTGACCGCGGAACAACTGCAACAGCTGGCCGGGTTTGACGCCGCGGTGAAAGACCACCGCGTGCTCCCGGTAGGACGGGAAGAGGCGATCCGTGGGTTGGGTGGCCCATGCGGAACCCACCTGAGCCGCTTCTTGACCGCGCAGCGGAACCCACAGCACCAGTTGGCCCTGACGCTGCAGGGAAGTGGCTTCCTCGTCCACCCGCCGAGCCAACGCCATGGAGCGGTACAGCCCCTTGAGTTCCACCGTGTCGATGTCTTGGACGAACGGCGAGAGTTTGGGGTCCTCGTGGACCGTGCCCTGTTCGTCGAGCAACTGGAGCCGGGGCACGGTGCTCTCAACCGTCCCGGGGTGCGTCTTTGCTGCCATGGTTGGATTGTCCTTCCGAGTGGCTTAGTTGGTGCTGCTCATGGGCATGGTGCTGGGATCCGGGTACTGCGCGCACAGTTCGAGAAGCCGCGTGTTGGCCTCCGCCTCACCGAAACTCACACGCACGCCTTCGGATCCGAACCGCCGAACCGACAACGCGTGGTCATCACACAATTCGGCAAAGCCCTGGCTGTGTTCACCCAGCGGAAGCCACACGAAATTGGCCTGGGTTTCCGGGTACTGCCATCCGAGTTCGTCCAGGCCCGCCAGGACGCGTTCACGCTCGTCGACCACCTGCTGCACGCGTTCCTCGACCTGGTCGATGTTCTCGATGGATGCCACCGCGGCCAATTGGGCCACCTGCGTGACGCTGAAGGCGGGCGTCGCTTGCCGCAGGTACTGGGTCACGTGCGGTTGGGAGACCGTGTACCCCACGCGCAAACCAGCCAGACCGTGGGCCTTGGACAGGGTGCGCAGCGCCACCACATTGGGGTACTGGCGATAGAAGTCGATGCCGTTGACCAGATTCTCGGCCCGCTGGAACTCCCAGTAGGCCTCGTCGATAACCACCAGCACGCGTGACGGGATGCGCTTCATGAACTCGTGCACGTCCTGCGCGCGGAGGCTGGGCCCGGTGGGGTTGTTGGGCGTGCACAGCAGGATCACTCGGGTGCGATCGTTCACCGCGTCCGCCATCGCGTCCAGGTCGTGGGATCCGTCCGGCAAATTGGGAACCTGCACGCTCTGCGCCCCGGCCAATCCCACCGAAATCGGATAGGCCTCGAAGGAACGCCAGGCGTAGATCACTTCATCCGGCTGACCGTCCTGCCCGGTTCCCGCAAATGCGGCCAATAGCTGATTCAGTGCTCCCAAGCTGCCCGCACCGGCCACGATGTCCGCGGCGGGAACCGAGAGGTAGCCCGCGAGCGCCTCGCACAGCACCGTGGCCGAGGGGTCCGGGTAGCGGTTGAACAGGTCGAAGTCGTGGAGAGCCTGACGAACCGCGGGGACTGGCCCGTAGGGGTTCTCATTGGACGCCAACTTGTAGGCCACCAGCCCGGGAACCTCCACGGCGGGCTTCCCGGCGGCGTACGCGGGTAGCTGTGCCAAGGCGGCTCGGGGGCTGACCCGCTCCGCATTCTGCTCGGCGCCTGATGAATCGGCTGAGGGCGTGGCGTTACTCATAGGCCCAATGCTAACTCTCGCTATCGGTCCTCCGGGTTGTGGACTATGTGTTCTTCCGTGGCTGCGTATATGTAGGTTTCGGTGTTGGCCTGGGATCCCGCGGGCACCGCAGACCGCAGGGCCCGTTCATGTTTCTCCACTGCGGCGTGCCCCGAGTTGCTGATGCCCTGGGCCCCCAGTGTGTAGGTGTACATGTCGTGAGCCGCTACCCCGCTGAGACTGCCGACGTTCGAGTACTGACCGTTGTACTGGGTGTCCACTCGGACCGTGGAGCGATTCTTCCCATCCGGGTTCTTGACGCCGTCCAGCGGCGGAACCAAGTCGTCGTGGTGTTCAACGGCCATGACCGAGGTGACCTGAGGGAACTCAAAACCGCCGACGGGCGCACCGAAGGTGGTTAAAGCCTTCACCGAGTACAGCCGCTGGAACTCTTTGTTCGTCGCGAGCCCCGCCGCATCGATGCCTCCCAGGCTATGACCGGTCAGCACCACTGAATCGCCGGGTTGAATCCCCGCATCCCTCAGCGCTTCAAGGACCGCACGTTGGGCGGGAGGTAACTCATTCAGAGCATCGTGGGGTTGCACCCTCATGCCTTCGACGATCCCCGCGATGTCGTGGATGCCCTGGCCGTCATGCCACACCTCCGTGCCGGTGAGCACAACCGAAAACGCCCTTCGGCCGGAGCCATCGGTGGTCTTCTGCACCATGACCGTGCTGTTCTCCCGGTCCTGAACGATGTTCTTGGCATCCTTGAGCACCGCGGCCGTGCCCGCGACCGTCGCTGGAGCGGCGCCGTCGAAATTGATGCCTCCGGGAAGAGGCCGCTCGGCCAATCCCACGATCCCGTGCTCGGCGGCGTTCTTCCGCGTGATGCCGGTCATCGTCTCCTTGGCCTTCGGACGCACCGCGTGACCGTGCACGAACGGGTACAGCAGCCGCTCCGCCGGTGAGAGGCTCCTGCCGGTCGAGTACGGCGTGAGCCAGGTGAAACCAGGTTTGCCGCTCAGGCCATTGATGGCGGTGCGGACCACCGGCCAGGAGCCACCCAGCTCGGCCTGCAGAGCCGCCTCTTCCGTGCCCACCTGCGCCTCGGTCTCCCCGATCCCCGTCAGCAGGTTCTCCGCCCACACCCGTGCGTATTGCCCGAGGGTGAACCCGTCCCCCGGTTGACCCCCGAGCTCCCCATAGGCCCGCGTTCCGCTCATGAACGCGGAGGGCATGGGGGTTTGCAGAGTCGAGTCGAGCACGTCGTCCAGGCCCACGCCGCGGATCACCGCGTTGGTGCCTTCCGGACCGCCTCCGGCCACCATCACACCGAAGGACGTAATGCGCACCTTGCTCGCGAATTCCGCGGGTGTGGTGATGTCAGCACGTTTCACGGCGGTGCCGAATTCGTCCAGGGCTGTGCGCAGCCCACGAGTCGCCGAACCGCTCAGATTCCATCCCGGCATGGTCAGAATGCGCGGCCCGAACAAGGACCCCACACTCGCCTCCACCATGTCGTAGTGCTGTTTCGCGCTCGCCAACTGCACATGGATGAGCGTGAGACGCGCCTGGGCAGCGATCAACGCGGCTTTCGACACCGCCGCCGACGCCGCGGCGGCCACAAGCAGCGGATGTCCCGTCATGCTCCACGCAGCGACTTCCGCGTCCGCGGCTGTTGTTCCCAGGAGCGCATCACCGGTTTGCTCGTTCACCCGTGACAACGCGCCGATCGCCGAGGCGATGGCCCCGGTGTTGACCTCCATGGCCCCGGGTGCGCCGCCGCCGCTCACCCGCATGGATTCCGTGGCTGATGTGATGGCCGCACGGGTACTGGACGGGACGTTGGCATGTTCCAGTGGAGGCCTACCGCCCGAAGTCACACCGAACAGCGTGGCCTGGACGTCTTCTGCGCGCCCCGTGATGTCCCGCTCCACGTTCCCAGTCATCGCAGCAATCCCGCGAGTCCGTGGTGGGGCACCGGCTGACCGGCTTGCGCGAGCACCCCCAACACGGAAGCACCCAGGGCGCCCAGGTCCAGGAACTGCTCCACGGCCCCGAGTTGGGCCGAAAGACCGGAAGCGCCCATTCGCAGCTCCGCCGCCACATTCCGGTATCCATGTGCCACTCTCCGGATGTCTGCCATCACCTCGTCCAGCCGAGTCCGATATGACTGAGCCGCTTGTCCCTTCCATTCCGGCGATTGCGCACCGGCGAGTACCGCGGCCAGGGCCAGCAATTCATCGGCAGTGCGCTCGTACGTTACAGCGAGCATCACGATGCGTTCGTGCACGAGACCCGCCACACCCGCCGGCGAGGGTCCAGCTGGTTCGTGGACCCCGGACCCGGGTGAGCCCGAGCCGCTCGGTGCAATCAGTGACGACATGCCAGTTTCCTTCCAGGCGCGGATTCCGCGGAGAACTTCACGCTAGAACCCGCCCGTGACTCGATGGGTCGAACAGGACCGTTTGGGGATGAGCCACCGAAGCCCACGCGTCCCGGAACGCCCGTGGAGTACGGGCACCGCGGCGTCGTCGTGGATGGACACCGAGCCGGAGCGTCAACGGAGGCGTGGAAGAATGAAGACCATGTCGAAGACTCCACACACTCTCCCCTCCGGACGCGTGGCCCTGAGCCAGCAGACCCCTCCCATTGCGTTGGGACCTTTGGACGGCCGCTACCGTCCCCAGGCCGGCATCCTGGTCGATTACCTCTCGGAAGCATCGCTGAACCGCGAGCGCGTGCACGTGGAGGTCGAATGGTTCATTCATCTGTGTGAACAGCGCGCCTTGCCTGGCTTGGAACCGCTGACACAGGACCAGAAGGATGGTCTGCGGGCCATCGTCGCTGATTTCGACGCGCAGTCCGTAGCGGAGCTGGCCGAGATCGAAGCCGTGACCGTGCACGATGTGAAGGCCGTGGAGTACTACATCGGCCGCCGCCTGCCGGAGCTGGGACTGGAGCACCTCAAGGCCCTCGTGCACTTCGCGTGCACCTCCGAGGACATCAACAACCTCTCCTACGCGTTGGGCATCAAGGACGCCGTGCAGGATGCCTGGCTGCCCGCCGCTCGCAAGCTCGTGGCCGCGGTCAGCGCCATGGCCCAGGAAGCCAAGGCGACCCCCATGCTCTCTCGCACGCACGGTCAGCCGGCGACCCCCACCACACTGGGCAAAGAACTCGCGGTCTTCGCGCACCGCCTGAACCGCCAGCTGAATCGCATTGCCAAAACCGAATTCCTGGGCAAGATCAACGGCGCCACCGGCACGTTCGCCGCCCACGTTGCGGCGGCCCCGGACACCGATTGGCCGGCCATCTCCCGATCCTTCGTGGAGGGTCTGGGACTGGACTGGAACCCGCTGACCACCCAGATCGAATCCCACGACTGGCAGGCCGAGCTCTACTCGGACATTGCGCGGTTCAACCGGATCCTGCACAACCTGTGCACGGACGTGTGGTCCTACATTTCCATCGGGTACTTCCAGCAGATCCCGGTCGAGGGTGCCACCGGTTCCTCCACCATGCCGCACAAGGTCAACCCCATTCGCTTCGAAAATGCCGAGGCCAATGCGGAGATTTCCTGCTCGCTCCTGGACACCCTGGGCGCCACGCTGGTGACCTCGCGTTGGCAGCGTGACCTCACGGACTCCTCGTCACAGCGCAACATCGGTGTGGCCTTCGGTCACTCGATGCTCGCCATCTCCAACGTGGTCAAGGGCCTGGAGCGCCTGGACGTGGCCGAGGACCTCCTGGCCGAGGACCTCGACGAGAACTGGGAAGTGCTGGGCGAAGCTGTGCAGACCGCCATGCGCGCCGAGGCCATCGCTGGCCGCGAAGGCATGGACAACCCCTACGAGCGTCTCAAGGAACTGACCCGCGGTCACCGCGTGGACGGCGAGCGCATGCGCGAGTTCATCGGCGGCCTGGGCCTGTCCGACGCCGCGGAGCAGCGACTCAAGGGTCTGACACCCGGTCAGTACACCGGTTTGGCCGAGCAGCTGGTGGACCGCTACGCGAATTGAAATATAGGGACCGACACGAATCCTGCCGATCGGGTGCTCCGCTCCAGCTCGTGTCGTTCCCTATAGTGAACATGAAGTCACCCCCCTGAGAAAGAGACTGTCATGTCACAAATCCCCCCGAATCAACCAGGGCCGCACAATGGCCAGTACGATTCGTACCCCCAGCAATACCCTCAAAGCGGGAACGGCCAGGTACCGCCCCGCAAGACTGGCAAGAAGAAATGGGCCATAGGCTGCTTGGGTTTATTTGTACTGGTCATCCTCTTGTTCGCCGGGTGTGCGGCCCTGTTCGGCGGCGGAGCTGACGGTCCCGCACCAGTAAGCAGCGAGACCTCAAGCGCCTCTCCGTCCGAGAGTCCAGTCGGAACTCCTTCAACCGCCCCTGAAACTGCCCCGGAGAGCACTACGGAACCTCCTGCCGCGGCGGTGACGGAAGATGCTCCCAGCGAAGAACCGGCTGAACTGGCGGAAGCCACGCAACCCACATCCGAAGAAAGCGCTGTCGCCAGCGAACAGCCCCTCGAAGAGACGGAAGGGGATTCCGCCGAGACCGAGCAGAACGAGGGTTCTGATTCAACGTCGTTGTCTCAGCAGAATGCTGTGGACAAAGCAGAGAGTTATCTGCGGTTCTCGGCCTTTTCTCGGAGTGGGCTGATCGAGCAGCTGGAATACGAGGGGTTCTCACCCGAGGAAGCAACTCTTGCGGTTGACTCCCTTGATGTCGATTACGGTGAGCAAGCAAAGAAAAAGGCTGAAGATTACATCGACTATTCGGCCTTTTCTCGGAGCGGGCTGATCGAGCAGCTGGAGTTTGAAGATTTCTCGCCCGAAGATTCGGCCGCTGCGGTCGACAGCTTGAACATCGACTACAACGAGCAAGCCGCGAAGAAGGCCCAGGAATACCTTGATTATTCGTCCTTCTCCCGGGCCGGCCTGATCGATCAGTTGGTCTTCGAGGGATTCACACAGGAGCAAGCGACGTACGGAGCTGGTCAGACAGGGCTCTGAGCAACGGGTGCCGGGGGCTACGCATACACGGGGTTGCCGATAACGTGTGGCCCTCGGCTCTTCACCTGCACAGTGGCACGCCGATTACCGGCCCCGTCCAGCTCGGCGGTGAGACGGACCGCGGGCGTTGTGGCGCCCAAAGCATCCGTGGCCGCACCGACCCAGCGCAACACGTCCGCGGGCACGTTGGTGGTGATCTGCTGAACGCCGATGGCCAGGCACAGGTGCGTGTCAACGAACGTGTCGACCGTCCACACCCGCAGCACCGACCCGTTGGAGAGCCAGGTGGTGACATCCCGGAGGTGATCCCGCACGAATTGGATTCCAGGACCGGCCAGTTCCACTTCTCCCTGCGCGATGATCGGCACGGCCGGGGGCAGCACGAGCCGCATCCCTGCCCGGTAGACCATGGCTGCGGCCGGGCTCACACGCATGCTGTCGCGCACGGTGCTCACCGTGGTGTCCGCAACCAGCTGGCACACGTGTCGGGGGGAGACCGACTGCAGAAGGTAGCGAACGCCGTCGGGGTGAAAGCTCATGATGGACACCTTGATGTTTCCCAGCCAGCCGGTCTCGGGATCCCACCCCCGGCGCATGAGCAACACCAGGACGGCCTCTTCCAGGCCGTGCCCGAACGAGCTGGGGTGTTTGGTCTCTACCGCCAGACCAACGGGGCGGCCGGCGGCTTCCAACAGGTCCAACAGCTCGTCCAACGTCAGGAGCTGCTCGTCCAGACCGCCGTGGGACGGAGGAATCGACATGCCCCTCCAGGACGTGAAGTCCAACCCCCGCAGCTGCGCGAGCGTGTGGTGTGCAACGGGACCTGTGCCGTTGGAAGTGCGGCCCAACTGGGTGTCGTGGTGCAGGACCAAGTGCCCGTCGCGGGTGAGTTGAACATCGCACTCCACGCCGTCCGCCCCGTCCAGGAGCGCCTGCACATAAGCGGACCGGGTGAGTTCGGGGTAGGCCGCTGATGAGCCACGGTGGGCGTAGACCAGGGGGCGTTCCGGGCGTCGAGAGTCGGTCCGTGATGGGTCCGGCAGCGTGGGGGCGGAGGAATGTCCGTGGGAGCCACTTGTGGTGAACACGCGGCCACCGTATCGCCCGGGACTAAAGCCCCACTGAGACACCGGCTAAATGCATGTGACGGGAATGTGAACGCCCCGGGGCCATCTTGCATGGCACCCCGGGGCGTACTACTCAACCGACTGGTCGGGCTACTTCTTCTTCTCGATCGACTCCGGGTCCTTGACCTTGGTGCCGTCCTTGAAGGCCTCGGCACGGTCTTCCGTGTCCAAGGCTGACGGGAACTCGGCGGGGAACTCGCCGAAGGCCTCTTCTGCGGCCTTGATGACCTGGCGCGACATAGCCAGGTTGGCGCCGCCACCCACCACGGCACCGATACCGAACGGCAGGGCACGGCCCATGACCGCACCGGTCTGCTTGGCCAAGAAGCGCTTGACGAACATGTTGCGGATGGTGCGGCCGGCGTCGAACTTCTTGTCGTTGTCGCCCTTGCCGAGCATGAGGCCCCACTTGTTGGTGAGGCCCTTGGAGCGGCTGGAGTTGGCCAGGATCTGGCTCATCAGCTGGTTGCCGTCCTCACCCAGCATCAGGGCCATGACCATGGCGCGGTTCTGCTCCTCGTTGTCCGGGAATACACCGTGCAGCTCGGCCATGGCCTGCGCGTACAGCGCGGTGGCCTCGAGATAACCCACCACGGCCACGGATGAGAGTCCCAGAGAGGCGATGGTGCCAATTCCGGGAACCATGGCGGTAGCGCCCACGGCCCCGCCACCCATGGTCACGGTGCGCTGGTAGGTCTTGGTCATCCGCTTGGCGATCTGCGCGGGAGAGTCATTGGGGTGCTGCTCGCGTTCACGCTGCAGCGCCTTGATCACCATGGGTCGCTGCGCGCGCAGCACGTGGTTCAAGAATTTGTTGACGCCCGGCTTGGGCTTGCCGTCCTCGTCAAAGGCCTTATTCAGCGGGTTCATGTCCATGACGGTGCACTCCTCAAGGCTTACTGATCGGTTGGGGCGGGTCTCGCCTGTCACTCGGGTCAACTATTCCACAAGCCCGCTGATCACCGCGCGTGCGTTCGCTATCCGACGACGACGCCGCCCCGGCCCGCTCCGCAGAATCTCCCACCCGGCCGGGTGGTCGCCTAAGCGCTCACGAATTCGCGCCACGCATGCAGTTTGCGCAGCAGATCCGTCTTCTTGATGACGTGCCCCGACATCCGCCCCAGGATCGAGGCGAGGGCCTCGATGGTTTCGATGATGAACGGACCCTTGTTGAGCATCACGCACTCCGCGCGTTGACCCTCGGCCGCGTCCGTGACTTCGGCGCGGGAGGGAATGCCCTTCTTGGCCAGGCTTTCGAGCACTTGGGTGGCCCAGATGACCGGCACATGAGCGGCCTCGCACAGCCACAGGATTTCCTGTTGAACTTCCGCGAGACGCTCGAAACCGGTCTCCACTGCCAAGTCGCCACGGGCGATCATGACCCCGGCGTCCTTCCAGCGCATGACCTCCAACAGCATTTGGGGCAGCTGTTCGAATCCGCCCACCGTCTCGATCTTGAGGGTCACATCCACCTCGGTGGCTTTCAACCGGGTGAGTTCGTCCAGCAGATCCGTGACGTCCGTGCGGCTACGCACAAAGGACATGTTCACGATGTCCGCGTGGCGCGCCACGAACTCCAGGTCCTTCCGGTCCTGCGGGGTGAGGGAACGGATCTGCAGGTCCGTATCCGGGAAGTTGATGCCCTTCTCGGCCTTGAGATTGGAACCATTGGGGCCGGTGTGCAGCACCTCGATGTCCATGCTGCCCGGGGTCGAGGTTCGCACGACTCCGCCGATCTTGCCGTCGTCCAGCCACACCCGGTCCCCGGGCGCTACGTCGTGGAAGGCCTCGGGCAGGGTGCAGCCAATGGTGAACGGGGATTGAGTGACAGCCGGCACCGGTTCCAGGCTGCGCACCAGGCGCAGGGTGTCCCCGATATTCAGGCGCAGGGCTTGTTCGGTTTCCGGTAACTCGCCGAGGGTTACTTCGTCTCCGTTACCGGCTTTGAGCACCAACCCGGTCGCGAAGTACACGGTCTTGGCGAACTCCACCAACACACCGCCATCTTCCACGGCCATCACGCGCAAGGAGCGCCCCGAATCACGCGCGTCCCGGAGCCGAATCCGCTCCCCCACAGTTCGTTCGGACAACCACGTTTCGGGGCTCACCGGAACGGAGGGAATCACGTCGTCATGGGGCGAGGCCCCCAGCCACAATCGAGCCCGTTCGGTGACCTGCCCCGTGGCATCGCGCTCGGGCTTGATTTTCTCGACCCGCGGGCCCGGTTCGATCGGTCCGGTACGCACCTTGGGCCCACCCAGATCCATTGAGACGCGAAGATCCTTGTCCAAGTCCGACGCCGCCGCGCGCACGTGATCGATCATGCGCCCCCATTCCTCGGGGCCGTCGTGCGCGCAGTTCACGCGTGCCACGTTCATCCCGGCGGCCACCATGTCCCGGACCAGGGCGGCGTCGTTGGCGGCCTCCGAGGGCAGCGTGACCATGATCCGAGTTTCGCGATCCTCGGGGCTGTGGCCGAGCAGCTGCACCGAATTGCGCTCAAGGACTTCCTGCCCGCTGCCGTGATCCTCTCCGGGGTCGATGCCCACATCAAGCATGTCCAGGTTGGGTTCGGGACGCCCCGCAATGGCGGCCAGGCTCAGTAGAACCGCTTTGAGGTGGTCTTCCACGCCGGCTTCCATACGGCCCAGCGAGGAGAGCCCCAGATCCGAAAGGTCCGCTTGCAACTGCCGCACGTCCTGGCTGCGAACGGCGGTGTAGTCCACCAGGTTGACCGCTGACCAGCGGTGGCGGGGCTGCACCCTGTTGATCCGGTCCAATTGCGCGGACCGAGCGGACCGAACCACGCGGAACAGCTCCTCCACCGCATCCATAGCGTGCGACGCCTGTTCACTGCGTTGCTGGAACACATGCTCCGGCACTTGGCTCATGATCGTTTCAACCCCCTGGTCCGATGGTGTTCAATCACCGTAGTAACAACAGATTTACGCGAGGTGAACAGGGTCAGATCAGTTCCGGGTGAACTCGCTGAAACGTCCGGTGGCCGGGCCGTAATGCGCATCAACGGTCATGACGACTCCTGGAGTGTCGCTCGAGTTCAGCGACTTGAGTAGTTCTTGCAACGCCCAGCGCGGACCTTCCACCTCGATGGTCACGGTGCCGTCCGAGTTGTTGGTTGCGTGGCCCACCAATCCCAGTTTCTCGGCGTGCCTCCAGGCCCAGTACCGAAAACCCACGCCCTGGACAGTCCCGTGGATCACGGCTGTCATGGCGAGCGATTCGTTGAGATCGATTTCTTCGCGTTCACGGTCTTCAGACGGACGCGGGTGCAGTGATGGCATCTCCATAGGCCCAGATTAGGAGATACTGCTGGAAGAACATACTGCTGATGTTCGGCAGAACCCGTGAAAGGTTGCTCCATCCATGACCGGAAGCCCAGTGCTCAACCCCCAGGATCGACTCGACATTCTGGAGACCCTGCATTTTCTGTCTCACGTGATCGACAATCGGGAATGGGACCACCTGGCCGACGCTGTCACCGAAGACGTCGAATTCCTGTCCCCGCGCACCGATGCCCCCGAAACGCTGGAGGATCTGGCTCCCGTCATGGCTTTGCCTGGCCCCGCGGGGATCCGCCAGGGCTACGAGCTCTCCCAGCTGGCCCAGTACGGCAGCGTGCACACGCTCAACACCGTGATTGAACCCATCGACCAGGACACAGCGGTCACATGGAGCCGATTGATCATGGTGTCCTTCGATCAGCGCGCGGTGGGCGCGGATGTCGTGGACACCCTGATCCGTACCCCGGCTGGTTGGCGCATCTCACGGCGGGTGGTTCACGCGCGCAACATGCTGCGCGATCAGCAACGCCAGGGCGGCGGTTACGTGCCCGGCCCCTACACGTTCATGCATTTCGACGAGGCCATCGTCCAGGCCCAGCAAGCGGTCACAGACGCGAGCGCGCACCAGGACGGTGAATTGCCCCGATGAGCCAGCAAGGTTGGGAGCGCGTCACCGCCGAGGATGCCGTGCAGATTCACGAAACGCTCGCGCGGTACGCGCACTGCATCGACAACCGCGATTGGGACAGGCTGCACCTGATTTTCACCGCAGACGCGCGTTTCGGGGCACCCGGCAATTACACACGGTCACGCGATGACATTCCCGGACGCATCGAACAGGTCGCCCCGTACCATCCGCACTACACCACGGATACGGTGATCGCGCGCCTCCCCGCCACATCGGATGGCAGGGAGTGCGCGCGATCGTGGAGCAAGTACCTCATTGTGAGACACGACGGGTCGCTGGCCTCAGGCGATTACCTGGACGAGTGGATCCGCACCGAGCAAGGGTGGCGAATCAATCAGCGTCGGGTGTCCCGCGGTCAACGCTGGGAGAACGACCCCGGGGGTGCTTCCCAGCGTGACCTGGGTATGAGTGATTTTCTGGCGGCTATCTCCTAGGAGAGGTTCGCCAACGCCTCGGTGATGATGGTGTCCCCGTCCGCGAAGTCGATCTTCTGACCGATTGTGGTGTCGGGGGCGGTCAAAACCGCCGCGGCGACCAAGGCCACGTTGCCGCGCGCCGTGTCGGCGCCGTCGTCGTTCTGGCCCGGCTCGGTGGTGATCATGCCACTGGCCTCGTCATCAGTGAGCGTGCCCGGCCCCAGAATGGTCCACTTGAGCGAGCTGGCGCGCAAGTGGTCGTCGGCGTCAGCCTTGGACTGCGCGTATGCGTAGAAAGAGTCGTCCTCAGGAACACCGTGGTCCTGGCCAGCCCCGATGTAGGAGACCATGACGTAACGTTCCACGCCCGCGGCCTGGGCCGCGTCCATGGAACGAATGGCGGCGTCACGATCCACGGCGTAGGTACGCTCCGGGTCCCCGCCACCAGCTCCCGCGGACCACACGACGGCGTCCTGGTCGGCCAGCAACTTGGTGAGACCGTCCGTGTCAAGATCCTGCACGTCCGCGACGACCGCGTTAGCACCGGTGTCCTCGACGTCCTGGACCTGTGATGCGGAGCGGATCACCGAGTTCACACGGTGCCCCTCGCCCGTCAGAATCTGGCTGAGCTTGAGGGCCACCTTTCCGTGGCCTCCGATGATCATGATGTCCGACATGGATTAATCCTTCCGTAGACGGTAGTACTTCCGAGCCGTAGCCGTTCCGTTGATTCGGATGGCGGCCCACACCGCTACGAGCAGCAGGGCGACGACCACGGCGGGTGCCACTGTCCATAGCGCGATGAGTACCAAGATCATTCCCACCAGCGCCGGAATCATTGGCCAGCCGTACTGCACCATCTCCACGGCCATGTAGTCCTGAACCCTCAGATGCGCACTGTCCTGCGGCAGACGGCCCGTACGAGCGCTGGCTCGGACACCTTTGGATCCGGTGGAGCGTTCTTCCATCATTCCCACGTGGGGCACTTGGTCCACGCGCATGAACGAGAGGATCACACCGCCCAGTGAAGCCACGACCCCCGCGAGGAGCACCGGCCATTGCCAAGCGGTGTCGAAAAGTCCGGTCCAATCCAGCTGCTCGTTGAACAACACACCGGCGATAGCTGCAACCAGCGCGACGATCCCCACCACCGTCACGCGGCGCTTCCACACTTTGTCCACCCATTCCAGTGAGGGAATGGGAACGTTGGGGCGATCAGCTCCAGTGAGCCTGTATTCCTGTGCCAAGTCGGGGCCTCCTACGAATGTCTGTGGGACGCCACCATCTCGTGATAGAGCCGCGTCACCACGGCGTGCAAGTCAGCACTGTCATGTTCCACCAGAGCTTCCGTCAACACACCCAACAGTCCGTGGATCATGAACCGTTCCTGCAGATTGGATGCGCTGGGCTGGTGCTGTTCACTGCGCAGTTGGCGGCATGCCGCGGCAAGTTGTACGACCAGGGCGTTACCGGCCAGGTAGCCACCGGGGCCGGAGAGCACGGCCGCGTAGTAGTCCTTGTAGCCGATCATATGATCGGCCACAGTATGTGCGAGTCGCTCCAGGATGTCGCCTTCGCCATGAGTGGTTGCGCTCTTCAAGGACAATTCGGCCCGCAGTAGGTTCACGGTGGTTTGCAGGAGGACTTGGTCCCGGGAGCCGAAATTTTCGTACACGGCCTTGCGACTCACCCCCGCAGCCTGCGCAATTTCCGTCATGCCCACGTGTGATCCGCGGCGGGACACCAGATCGACCGTGGCGTCAACCACCGCTCTCCGCGTTCGTTCAATCCGTCGATCCATGGGAAACTCCAAAATCCGATGAGAAGTTAAATAGTACGCTCACTTTATATTTAACGTAATCCTCGGAATTCGGGGCACCCCTTAAGGGGTGGGATTTTAGAGTCAGGGCCCCATCTCGCCGGTGACGACAAACACCAGGCCTTCTCCCTGAAAGTCCACGAACCCGGGGTCGCCGGAGTACAACAGCGAATGTCCCGCGAAAATCTCGTGAGTCTCAGCCTCCGGTTCCGACAGTGTGGCGGACACGTTCCCCTCGGCAACGAGCACCACGGATGTGCCCCTGATCCGCCGCCGAACGGCATGTTTGCGGTGGACCTGGAACGCAATCAAACTCAGGTTGGCGTCCCACAGGGGGTAATCCACTGACCCGTCCGGACTGAAATCCGGATCCAGAATCTCGATGGGCGCCTGCTGGGGTGCCAGCACGGACAGCAGCTCCGGCACGTCCATGTGCTTCTCGGTCAGGCCGGCGCGCAGCACGTTGTCCGAGCAGCCCATGATTTCCACCGCCGTACCGGACATATAGGCGTGCAGCTGCTGGGGCGGGGTATGCATGGCCTGCCCCGGATACAAGTGCACCATGTTCATGCACAGCGCCACGAGCATCCCCGGATCCCCCTGGTAGTGATGATCGAGCAGCTCGATGAGGTATACCGCCCGCTCCAGTTGCGTGGCCTTGGGACACAACGCCACGTAATCATCGTCAGCTTCGGGCAGGTGCGCCAGATGCGTCTTGCGCAGCCTGGCTGCAGCGCTCACACACGCCCGGAGTGAGTCCCGGGCATAGTCCTCGGACAGGGTCAGTGCGGCCTGCAGCGCTGACGGTTGATTGGCGGCCCAAGCCAGCCAGTCCAGACGCAGTTCGTGAGCAAGTTCACGCAATTCTGCACCGGATTGTTGCCCCGCAAGGAGCCACATGCTGGTGAGGGCAACCACAGTTTCCGGCTTGGCGCGGTCGTCCTTGTAGTTGCGCTGCGGGGAATCCAGTGGCACTTGCCGTTCGCTGTCCCGTGCGAAGCCGGCCTGCGCCTGCTGGGTCGAAGGGTGCACCTGGATCGACAACGGCGCGGCGATGGCGAGAATCTTCAGCAGGAAGGGCAGATCGGGCAGGACCTCCGCAAGACTCTTAGTGTGCTCCCCCAGATCAATGCGGGAGGGTGCGCTCGGGTGGGCGCCCATCCACAGTTCAGCCTCCGGCTGGTCGCTGGGGACAGGCCTACCCTGCATGGTGGCCAACACCGATCGTGAACCCCACGCGTAATTCTGAATCGGATTGTCCATCCGAAAGAACTCTGCCATGCAGATCATCCAACCACAGCGGGCTTGAGGATTCGTGAGGGCTTCGTCCGCTCTTTCGGTGGCCTCACGTAGAATTCGACCTTGTGAACATAGATCTTTCTTCCTCGTTCAAGGCCTACGACGTGCGCGGCATCGTGGGCTCCACCATCACTGCGGACAGCGTGCGAGCCACCGGCGCGGCTTACGTCGACGTACTCGGCCTGGCTGGCTCCACCGTGGCCGTGGGCGGCGACATGCGCCCATCGTCCCCGGAATTCATCGATGCGTTCGCGCAGGGCGCCATGATGCGGGGCGCGGATGTGATCAAGATCGGCAACATCTCCACCGATGAGCTGTACTTTGCATGCGGCACGCTCAATTGCGCCGGTGTGACCTTCACCGCTAGCCATAACCCCGCTGCCTACAACGGCATCAAGATGTCCATGGCCGGGGCCGTACCGGTGTCCTCGGACACGGGGTTGTTCGACATTCGGGACCTTGCCCAGCAGTACTTGGATTCCGGCGACATCCCGCAGGCGGAGCAGCAGGGCGCCGAGACCAGCCGTGACGTGTTGGCAGACTACGCGCGCTACCTGCGCGAATTGGTGGACCTGCGCGAGAGCCGCCCGCTCAAGGTGGTTGTCGATGCAGGCAACGGCATGGCCGGCCTCACGACTCCCGCTGTCCTCGGTGATACCGAACTCGAGGCACTGCCCTTGGAGATCGTGCCCTTGTACTTCGAATTGGACGGCACATTCCCCAATCACCCCGCGAACCCGCTCGAACCCGCCAACTTGGTGGATCTGCAGGCCGCAGTGCGTGAGCACCAAGCCGATATCGGGCTGGCCTTCGACGGGGACGCCGACCGCTGTTTCGTGGTCGACGAGCGCGGCGAACCCATCTCGCCCTCGGCCATTGCCGCTATCGTGGCAGAGCGGGAGATTGCCCGCGCCCAGACCGAAGGCACTGAGCAGCCCGTGGTGATCCACAACCTGATCACGTCCAAAGCTGTGCCGGAACTCGTTGAAGCCAGCGGCGGCCGCGCGGTCCGCACGCGAGTGGGCCACTCCTTCATCAAGGCCGTCATGGCATCCGAGAAGGCCGTCTTCGGCGGTGAGCACTCGGCGCACTACTACTTCAAGGATTTCTACAACGCGGACACCGGAATGCTTGCAGCCATGCACGTGCTGGCCGCCCTCGGCGAGCAGCAGGGCACGCTCAGCGATCTGATGGAACGCTACGACCCGTACGTGGCCTCCGGGGAGATCAACTCCGAAATCGAGGACAAAGCCGCCGCCGTGGATCGGGTACGCGCCCACTACGCCGAGCAGGATCCCTCCGTCACGGTCGAGGACATGGACGGCACCACCTTCACCCACCCGGGCGAGGGCTGGTGGTTCAATCTGCGCCCTTCCAACACCGAGCCGTTCCTGCGCCTGAACGTAGAGGCCCCGGACACCGCAACCATGGAGCGCGTGCGGGACACGGTATTGGGTCTCGTGCGCCAGGACTGACGCGCGCACCAACCCTTGAAACGCCGACGGCGCCCCCCCCCGCATCTAGGGGGGCCCCGGCCTAAGGGCTGGATGGTATAAGAACACACAGACGACCCCCAGGTAAAGGCCCAAACCCGCTAC
>JAKDKI010000110.1 GCA_030453435.1 Kocuria sp. | reverse complement strand
CGGGCGATCACGAGGCGTCGGAGCGTTGGTGGTCTTCGGAGATCGCCTCGTGATGACGGATGACCTCGCTGATGATGAAGTTGAGGAACTTCTCCGCGAATTCCGGGTCCAGATGCGCGGCCTCGGCCAGTGCTCGCAACCGCTGAATCTGGGCCTTCTCCCGTTCGGGATCGGCCGGTGGGAAGTCGTTTTTGGCCTTGAGCACACCGACCCGCTGGGTCGCTTTGAAGCGCTCGGCCAGTAGGTGCACCAGGGCGGCATCGATATTGTCGATCGTTCCGCGCATGCTTCGCAGCTCTGCCAGAGCATCGTGGGACGCCTGATCGCTCAAACTAGAGGCTTTGGGGTCCACGATGGCATGGTCGGTGACGGTCGGGTGTGAGTGATCAGAGGCGCTGGTCATGCTGCCACTTTAGTGGGCACCGGCCGCCGCAGTCGCACGATCGGCGTACGCGGCGTCGATGGTTGCCTGTCCGAGCACGCGAGTGCCCTGGTACACGACCATGGTCTGTCCCGGGGCCACGCCGCGCTGGGCCTCGACCAGTCGCACGTTGAGTCGTTCCTCACCATCGGTGCGGGTCAACCACGCCACGGCAGCCGCCGGATCGCCGTGGGCTCGCACCTGGACATGGACATCGAACTGCTCACTCGATGCGTCGGTCCCTGGCATGTTCTGGACCTCGACCGGAGGCAGACCGGCCCATGAGGGGCGAATGCCTTCCATGACATCGATGGCCAACAGTGCCTCGGGGCCCACGACCACTTCATTGGTCTTGGGTCGGATCTCGAGCACGAAACGAGGCTTGCCGTCCGGAGCTGGAGTGCCGATCCGCAGTCCCTTGCGCTGGCCCACGGTGTAAGCCTGTGCCCCGCGATGTTCGCCGAGTTCTTCGCCCTCGGAATCCACGATCCGACCCGGGTTGAGTTCCATGTGGTCTTCGAGCCAGCCCCGGGTATCTCCGTCCGGGATGAAGCAAATGTCGTGCGAATCGGGCTTGTGGGCGACCGTCAGGCCCCGGGCCTCGGCCTCCGCTCGGACCTCCGCCTTGGACGGGGTCTCAGCCAACGGGAAGATTGCATGCTCCAACTGCTCAGCGGTCAACACCCCCAGCACATAGGACTGATCCTTGGCCCAATCCGCGGCGCGGTGCAGTTCCTTGTTGCCGTTCTCGTCCTCGATGACCTTGGCGTAGTGACCGGTGCACACGGCGTCGAAGCCCAGCGCCAGAGCCTTCTCGAGAAGGGCAGCGAACTTGATCTTCTCGTTGCAGCGCATGCACGGGTTAGGGGTGCGTCCGGCGGCGTACTCGGAAATGAAGTCCTCGACCACGTCCTCCTGGAAACGCTCGGAGAAGTCCCACACGTAATACGGGATGCCAAGTTTTTCCGCCGCGCGCCACGCGTCACGGGAGTCCTCGATCGTGCAGCAACCCCGAGCACCGGTGCGGAGGGTACCCGGTGTCCGGGACAGCGCGAGGTGCACGCCGGTGACCTGGTGCCCCGCTTCCACGGCGCGCGCTGCGGCCACGGCGGAGTCCACTCCACCACTCATCGCTGCCAAAACCCGCACGGAACTGCCTCCAGAAAATTTGATGAATAGAGCTTGCAGAAATCTTTTAATCAACGGCGCCCGGGAGGTATCTATTCCCCGGACCGTTCGAGCCGGTCAGCGTGAACCCGTGGTGGGTACGTGTCCGGACAATCCCGCTGCCTTGGCGCGAGCGTAGACCTCGGCCACCGCCGCGATCACAGTATCCACGTCTTCCTCGGTGGTCGCATGACCCAGGGAGAACCGCTGCGCGCCGCGCGCGGTCTGCTCGTCCACTCCCATGGCCAGCAGCACATGGGAGGGCCGGGGAACCCCCGCGTTGCACGCCGAGCCCGTGGACGTGGAGACCCCCGCGGCGTCGAAGAGGAACAAGATGGAATCGCCTTCACACCCGGGAAAGGTGAAGTGGGCGTTACCCGGTAACCGGGTGGGGTGCTCAACCTCTCGCTCGGGTCCGCAGGGAGCGGCGCCGCGCAGCACGGCGTCGGGAACTTCACGGCGAATCCCGGCGACCAGGCGATCGCGCAGGCCGGCCAGTCGGATGATCTCGGCGGGCTGATCGGCGAGCACGGACTCCACCGCGGCACCGAACGCGGCGGCGCCCGCCGCATTGACGGTACCCGAACGGACATCGCGTTCCTGGCCCCCTCCGTAGCTGGAAGGTTCCAGCTTCACGGTGCGCGGGGCGTACAACGCCCCCACACCCACCGGGCCGCCCAGCTTATGCGCGGAGACCGCGAGCGTGCTGATTCCGGTCAGATGAGCGTTGACGGAAATGGAGCCGAACGCCTGCACCGCGTCCACGTGCAGGGGAACGTCAAAGGAATCGCAGATCTCACCAATCTCCACGATCGGCTGCACAGTTCCCACCTCGTTGTTGGCCCACATGACCGTGACCAGTGCGACTCGGTCGGCCACGCGCTCGAGGGTTTCCCGCAGCGTTTCCGGAGCCACGCGTCCGGTTTCGTCCACGGCGAGCCATTCGAGCTCGGCACCCTCGTGCCTCTCGAGCCACTGGGCCGTCTCCGTGACCGCGTGATGTTCCACGGGACTCAGCACCACCACGGTGCGAGCGGGATCAGCGGCACGGCGAGCACGGTACAGGCCCAGGATGCCCATGTTGTCCGCTTCAGTCCCACCCGAGGTCAGAATCACCTCCACGGGTTCCGCACCCATCCCCACTGCGACCTGTTCCCGTCCGATCTCCAGCGCCATGCGCGCGGAACGCCCACCCGAATGCAGGGACGCCGGATTACCACCGCGGCGCACCTGCTCCGTATAAGCCTCCAGGGCTTCGGGCAGCATGTCGGTGGTGGCGGCGTGATCCATGTAGACGTGTTCGGACATGCGCGCCATTCTAGGTCCGATGCGCCAACCTGGCTGTGACGGTCACCTCCAAAAGCCACACGGGCCCCGGAGAATCACCGCCGCACGTGTCAGCTCTCGCAGACTTAGAATCGCCCCTATGCTGCACATCCTTTTTCACACCCCGGAGATCCCGGGCAACACCGGCAACGCCATTCGCCTGGCCGCGTGTACCGGCGCCCGGTTGCACCTGGTCGAACCACTGGGATTCAACTTCAGCGACGCGCACTTGCGCCGAGCTGGGCTGGATTACCACGACCTCGCGGTCATGGACGTCCACCCCACCATTGACGATGCATGGGAGAAACTCGGTGACGCGCGGATCTTCGCGTTCACGTCCCACTCGGAAGTGCGCCACACCGACATCAGCTATCGCGACGGGGACGTCCTGCTGTTCGGCCGCGAATCCACCGGGCTCCCGGACGAGGTACTGCACGACCCGCACGTCACCGAACGCGTGCGCATCCCCATGTTGCCGGGCCGTCGATCACTCAACCTGGCCAACTCCGCCTCGATCGCGATGTACGAGGCCTGGCGTCAGCTCGGTTTTCCCGACGGCGTGTGACTCAGCCCTGCTCGGCGGCGTCGGCCACCGTGACGGTAGCTTTTTCTTCGTTGCCGTTGCGGATGTAGGTCATCTCGGCCTCGGAACCTGCGGCCAGCTCGCGGACCGTTGCGGTCAGCGCATCGGCGTCCTCGATCCGCTTGCCGTTGAATTCCGTGACCACGTCATCGGCGCGCAATCCGGCGTCGTCGGCGGGCGAACCTGACTCCACACTGCGCACCAACGCGCCGTTGGAGAACTGGGTGGAGCTACCCCCGGAGGATTCCGCGTTCGCGGAGACGGACGCACCCAAGTAACCGTGGGTGGCCTCACCGTTGTCGATAATTTCCTGAGCGACCCGCTTGGCCGTGTTGGACGGAATGGAAAAGCCCACGCCAATGCTGCCCGCAGCGGTGTTCGACGAGGAACCGGCCGCGGAGGCAATGGCCACGTTGATACCGATGACCTTGCCCTCGGAATCGATCAAGGGTCCGCCCGAGTTGCCCGGGTTGATGGCGGCGTCGGTCTGAATCACGTTCAGGTACACCGAGGACTGGGCCTGCTGCGAACCGGACTGGCCGTTGTCCGGGAAGTTGAAGAAGAAGTCCTGCGGGCCGCCGGGGTTCTCCTCCGACTCACTCGGAGTATCGGGAGCCGCGGAGGACGCCACCGAGATGGTGCGGTTCAGGGTGGAGACAATGCCGTCCGTGACGGTTCCGGACAGGCCCAGCGGAGCGCCGATGGCAATCGCCATGTCCCCCACGTTGAGCTGATCGGAGTCTGCGAACTCCGCCGGTGTCAAACCTTGCGGATCCACCTTGAGCACGGCCAGATCGGACTGCGGATCCGTGCCGACGATCTCGGCTGAGCGCACGGACCCGTCCGAGGTCTGCACCTGGATGGTCGCGTTCGAGGCGGTGCCGTCCAGGGTGACCACGTGGGTGTTGGTCACGATGTGCCCCTGATCGTCGATGACCACGCCGGAACCGCTGCCCTGTTCATTGTTGCCCGTGGCGGAAATGGTCACCACGGACGGGGAAGCCTTCTGGGTGGCTGCGGTGGTCGAGTTGACGGATTCGGTGTCATTGACGATCACCGGGGAGGTATTGCCGGTGCTGCTCACCCCCGAGCCGTTGTCATTGAGAGCATCTGC
The DNA here is from genome assembly GCA_030453435.1 of Kocuria sp. GTDB lineage: Bacteria > Actinomycetota > Actinomycetes > Actinomycetales > Micrococcaceae > Kocuria > Kocuria atrinae. The sequence goes on along the minus strand of JAKDKI010000110.1, from coordinate 2,751 downwards.
TCCCACCGCTGTGCCGGCACCGATAAGACCCGCCAACAGCATGCCCGCAATCATGGCCCCACCCGAGAACTTCTTGCGCGCCGGAGCCTGAGTGGTCGCCGCACCGTTGCCACCGTACGGCTGGTATTCGTGCCCCCCGTAGTGACCCGGGGACGAATCACCGGCCTGCGGGAGCGGCTCCGTGTACTGGTTCTCCCACCCACCATCGCGCTGGCTCTGGTAACCGTTGGGGGTCCGTTCGGCTCCCCCGGTGTACTCGCCGTACTGCGGGACGGAACGCTGGGGGTCGCTGCCCGGGCGCGGCTCGTGCGGGTCGTTCATGTGTGCTCCTCAACAACGTGTGCCGGTGGAAGACCGGCGTTTTCTGAGGCCCAGTATGGTGCCCGGCACTGAGTCGTGGCTGAATGAACTGGGTTCTCTGTGATGACTCCCTGAATGTCCTCCCCATGATCTCTGATGACGTGACGCGCACATGGGTGCAGCGTAGGCTTTCAGCGAAGAGATCGCGTCACTGTTCGGCACGCTGAGCAGTATTCACCGTGGCTGTCGCTAATAAGAAATGAGGATCATGAGCCGTCCCAGCTCACTTCGTCTGACCGTTGCGACCGCGGGTGCGTGCATCGCCTTGGCAGTCTCCGCGCAACCGGCCACGGCAGAGCCGCCGGCCGCGGTGGAACCCGGCACGCGCATCGTGGATTCGAGCAATGTACTGAACAACGAGTCCCAGCTGCAGCAGGAGATCGACGAAGTAGCGAGCGAGCACAACATCACTCTCTACGTGGTGATGGTGGACCGCTTCACAGAACCCTCGGATCCGTCCGGCTGGGCCCAGCAATTCGCGCGGGAAAACGGCTTCGGCACGAATGACGCAGTCCTGGCAGTAGCCACCGATTCCCGTCAGGCCCGTTTGTACTCGGAGGGTTACGGCCCACTGAGCCAGTCCCAGGCCCAAGAGATCTACAACGACAACGTGGTCCCCGCCCTGCGCGCAAGCGACTGGGAGGGAGCCGCGATGGGTGCAGTGGACGGCCTCAACAGCAAGTTGGGCGGCATCAGTATCGACGGCGCCGGCGGGGTGATCGGCAGCGTGGTCGTCCTGGGTGGGATCGCCGCGGCCGGCGTGGGCGTGGCAGCGCTCATGGGCAAGCGGGGACGAGGCCGAAACCAACCCCGGCAGGGCAACGCGCCCGCCCGGCGACGTAACGCTCCCCCACAAAAGCCCCTTATCCCGCTGCCCGAGCTGCGCAAGCGCGCCGGCGCAAGCCTGGTCGAGGCGGATAACGCCATCCAGCACTCCGAACAGGAGTTGCAGTTCGCCCAGTTGCAGTACGGCAAAGAACAGACCAAGCCTTTCGAAGCCGCCCTGGCACGGGCCAAAGAACACATGCGCGCGTCCTTCGAGCTGCAGCAGAAGCTCGAAGATCACATCCCGGACACGGAAGCCGATCAGCGGTCGTGGCTGGGAGAAATCATCGACCGCACGCAGAAGGCTCGCGCGCCGCTAGTCGAGCAGGAACGCAACTTCGCGGATCTTCGGCAGCTCGAAACCCGCGCACCAGAGGCACTGCAATCGGTGGAAACGGAGCTTCGCAAGACACAGCCCCGCCTGTCCGAGGCCGAGAAGCTTCTCGTGTCCCTGGCTGCCCATTACGACGACGCCGCTCTCGCGCCCGTACGCGACAACGGTGAGCAGGCACGGGACCGCCTCGAGTTCGCCGAGACCGCGATCCAGGAGGCGCACACCGCTCTGAACGCGAACAACCTGTCCGAGGCCGTGCTGGACATTCGCGCCGCTGAGGAAGCGGTCGGTCAGGCGCAGGGTCTCGTGACGTCCGTGGAACACGCACAACGGGATCTGAACCGCGCCGAGGAGACGCTGAAGGACGCGGTCAGTATTGCCCAGCGAGACGTGGCCGAGGCCGAGGGCCTGGTGGAACAGGGTTCCCGCCCCGAACTGGCCGGTGCCGCAGCGGGCGTGCGCTCCGTGCTGCGCACCATCACCCAGAACATGTCTTCCGGTCGCTACGACCCCGTTGGCTCCACGCGACGTTTGGCCGAGGCGAAGGACGAACTCGACAAGGGGCTGGCCGCGGTGCGCACCGAGAACGACCGCGCCCGCTCCGCTCGAGAAACCCTCGCCCACACCCTCGTCAGCGCCCAAGCCAGCCTCTCCACGGCAGGTGAGTACATCTGGGCGCGCCGCGGTGGCGTGGGGTCACAGGCCCGCACCCAGCTCTCAGAAGCCGAGCGACACCTGGACCTGGCCCAGCAACTGCAGAACTCGGACCCCGTGCGGGCCCTCAACGAGGCGAACCAGGCGATCCGTTTGGCCGATGCTGCACAGCGCGCGGCCCAGACCGACGTCGATCAGTTCAGCTACCCCGCCGGTTACGGCGGCATGGGCCGGCGCAGCAACGGAATGGGCGGCGCCATGCTGGGCGGCATCCTGCTGGGCGGAATGCTCGGTGGAGGCGGCTTCGGCGGCGGAGGTTTCGGCGGCGGCAGCATGGGCGGTGGCGGATTCGGCGGAGGCTTCGGCGGAGGCGGCGGAGGTGGCTTCGACATCGGAGGCAACTTCTAATCGGTTGTGTCAGCTGTCCGAGAATTTCGCCACGTAGCTGTTCCACAGACCACCCACGGTCCTGCACGCTGAACCTGAACGTCCAGATCAGACAATGTTTCAACAACAAGGGAGAACACCATGATGAAGCAGTCCATCTTCGGGCGCATTGCCCAGTTGGCCAAGGCCAA
>JAKDKI010000109.1 GCA_030453435.1 Kocuria sp. | reverse complement strand
AGGCTGTTCACGGCGTCCGTGTAGGACCTCAGTCGCTTCAGGACCTGCTTATCCCCGGTCCGAAGGACTTTTTCCAGGAATGACGCCACGTATGTTCGCTCCTCAGTTGTGGACGGTGGTGCACCGCGGATCAGTGTACGTGAGTCCGGCTGGATGATCGCGGGATAGTGCGGCAAAACACCGGGCCCCGCATTGGCTGGAAGCCGCGGGGCCCGGTGTCGACGGTTGAGCCGTCAGAGGTTACTGAACTTTTCAGACGTTGGCCTGAGCCTGGTAAGCGCGAGCCTGCTCTTCAGCGGCCGTGCCGTCCTTGCTGAGGCTGATTACGCCGTACTCCCAGCCCTTGCGGCGGTACACCGCGGAGGGTTCCTGGGTTTCCTTGTCCACGAACAGGAAGAAGTCGTGTCCGACCAGTTCCATCTGGTCCACGGCCTCGTCCACGCTGAGCTCGTCAGCGGGGAAACGCTTGCGGCGGATTTCCACCGGGGTGGGGGCGTCACTCAGCGCGTACTCGTCGCTGAACGCCTCGTCCTCGGCTGCGGAGAGTTCTTCCTCATTGGCCGGGGCCGGAAGTCCTTCGCTGGGAAGTACCGGCAGAGAACCGGTGGCTTCGTGCACGGCAACGGGGCGTTGGTGTCCCCCGCGGTGGATCTTGCGACGGTCGCGGGCCCTGCGCAGCTGTTCGATCAGCTTGGCGTAGGCCTCGTCGAAAGCGGCGAACTTGTCGTCGCTGCGTGCCTCCGCACGCACCACGGGACCTCGGCCGATCACCGTGATCTCCACGCGAATACCTTGGTGTCCCGATACTCCGTTGTCTTTGGTGACCTTGACCTCGATGGTCTGCACCTTGTCACCGAGCTGCGCAAAACGCTCGCTCTTCTTCTCCGCGTATTCTTTGAATCGCTCCGGCACCGCAACGTTTCGTCCTTGGACGTTCAGTTCCATGAGACCCTCCAAATCTTGAGGATGACGCGGGATAGTGCTGCTCCCACACGGGAAACATTTGTTCCGTTCCCGTAACCCAACGTTAGTTCAAACTGTGGGGAAATTCACTTATATCGGACCCGGCCACGGTCGAATCAGCCCCGGGTGAACACCCCGCCCGCACGGTTGCCAGGACCACTATTCCGGGCACTCGCGCGCCCGCCTCGCGCAGTACAGAGACTGCCTCGGCCGCCGTTGCGCCCGAGGTCATGACATCGTCGACCACGACACACGTGGTTCCCCGCACGTCCACGGCGCGCATGCTGCCTCGAATGGCGCGCGCTCGGTGAGCGACATCCAGGGTTTTCTGAGAGCTCGTTCCAAGCGGCGATCGGTGGAGGTGCTGTAGGCCCGCGTGAATTCGTGTGGCGGGTGGGAGCGAGGCCCGAGCCAAAACTTCTCGGACGGGGTCGAACCACCGTTTCCATCGGGCGCGAGCCGAGGTCGGGACGGGAACCCATAGAATCTCCGGACCGAGCGACCCGACGTCCTGTGCAGCACGCAAGAGTGCGCCGGTCAACACGGTGCCCAATATCGGCGCGAGATCCGTGCGCCCACCGTTCTTGAAGGAGAGCAGGCACGAGGCCAGTTCGTGCTCGTACGGACCGGCCGCCCACACGGTCGACTCCGTTGCCGCGAGAACTCGAGGAGCGGGCACCCTTCCCGGGCGCACCGTGGACCGGCGCAGCATCAGGCGGCATCCCCGGCACAGCGTGGCACCGGGCGCTTCACAGACCGCGCAACTCACGGGCAACACCACGTCCGACGCCGCGGCGGTCCAGTCCCATAGGAGGGCACCGGCCCGGTCCATGGCACGCGTGACGCGGGAGGGAGGTTTTCTCATGCCCTCAGCCAAGCAACGGAGCAACCGAAACACCAGGGACTAGCCAGCCATGTGCAGTGGGTTCACCGTGCGGCCCGCGTTCAAAGACACACCGGACCTTGAACGGTCACCGTCCCGAAATGACTCGGACCGAGCCACCGGCCCGTCGAGGATCACCCTGCGAAAGCGGTGTCCGTGACGTTGTCACTCTGCTGCGCCCACGAGTTACCCGTGAGCATGTACAGATTGCCGTCCGCGGCACCATAAATGGCGGTGTGCCCGTTGCCGCCGGCCAGAGACGTGACACCCACCAGGGACGGTAGTGCCTCGTTGCTTCCGGAGACGTTGTACCGGCGAGGCTGCGCGTTGTCGCTTTCGCCCAGTGCAGTGGTGACGAATTCCGTGCCACTGATCCACTGCACCGTGTCCACGTCCACGTCGGCGGCTACCAAGTTTCCCTGATTGAGCTCGGTGGGGCGACCCGACTCGTCACGCACGATACCCGCGAGCCACACGTTGGAGCTTTCCCGTTCCGAGTCCACGGTGACAATGAGCGCGCGATTTCCTTCACGGGAGATCCGCAATCCGGCAATGGGTTCGTTGTCGAGCCACTCCGCAGACACGGACACCGCGTCCTCATCGGCATCAGTTCGGGCGGCATGCACCACACCGTCCGCCCCGGAACCCCACACCCAACCTTGGATGTCGAAGCTGGGCCGGGTGAGTTCCTGGCCCTTCCAACGCTGCAAGGGGGCGTCCCCCTGTACTGCGGTGAACAATGTGCCGCTCGTGTTGTCAATCCAGCCGAAATGCTCCATCGCCTGGTCCATACCGGGCCGCACGATGTTCGAGTTCTCCGATATCGGAACGTCGTCGATGAGCTCTGTCTGCCCGCCCTGATAGAACGCGAGTTGATTGTTCGAAATCCCGATCTGCCTGTTGGGCACGGTGACTTCACGCACTGGTTCTTCCGTATCGCTACCGGAGGTCTCGACCGGGGCACCGTTGATGTTGAGTTCCACTGAGTCCACGCTGGGCACACGCTGCAGCGTGGCCTCCAGCTGTTGTTCCATGCGCCTGCCCTGTTCCACGTCCGCCGGGTCGAATTCCGCCAGGTTCAGGTCCACGGAGGCGGTCGAATCGGAGACGGGCACTGCGGAACGAGCCAGGCTGGCTCCCCCGGGTAGCGCCGAGGTGACTGCGCCGTCCAGATGCGGTGCCGGGCCGGCAAGCAGTTCGCGCACCATCGCGGTGGGAACCGTGGAGCGCTCGGCGAACCAACGAGAATCGGGAACCAAGCGGCCGAACTCGTCGTCGAAAAAGTACAGCGTGTAGGCCTTGAAGATTTCGGGGAAATCACCGAAGGGCACGATCACACCGTCCGGAGCCTCAGAAATTCGCCACTGACCGTCCACGGAGGTGAGCGTGAAATCCAGGACGCGCGTGGTGCCCTCGGGCTGTTGTTCCAACACGCCATTGGCGGAACGCTCGGCGCTGACCTCGAGGCTGGTTCGGAACTGTCCATCGTTGAGACGTGGGACGGTGCTTGGTTCTCCCGTGTGGACCAGCACGCGCGAGTCCGGCCTCCAGGTATTGGCCAGCTGAGGTGTCAGGTATTGACGCGCCACCGCGTAGTCGTCCTGGGCGCCCACTCCGGCGGCGAGAAAACCTTCCACGATCTCCTGCGCACTCGCACCCATTTGGGGCGTGGCCGGCGAGTACTGCGTGGGTTGCTCTTCAGCCTCGGCCGTGGGCTCGACCACTTTGTGCACGGGACCCGAGCGGGGCATGGCCCCGCAACTGGTCAGGGCCAGGGCGGCGGCCAGGGCACAGGCCGCCGCCCATTGCCGACGTCGCCGTGGTCGCTGATCACTCGGCTCCCGGGTCATGGCGCCTCCGTTCCTGGCTGATCGTTCACGGCGGTGGAGCCGGTCGCGGTGTCGAGACTTCCGGACGCGGTCGTGAGGGTCCGCTCGCTCGGTTGAACCGCGTGGGAACCGGTGGCTGTCGCGTACGGGTCCACCTGAGCCGTGAGCGCCAGGGAGCCGGTGTCGGTCACGTGAGCGGTGGATTCCGCCAGAACGGGCGCGGGTGGCATGGGCAACGGGTTCGGAAGCTCCGGATCCAGCGGCTGGGTCCGGATGAGCGGAATCGTCAATCGGAAGCATGCGCCCTCACCCGGGCGTGCCCACACGTCCAGTTGACCGCGGTGCAGCCGGGTGTCTTCCTGCGCGATGGACAGGCCCAGTCCGGTACCACCCACGGTGCGGGCGCGGGCCGGATCTGCGCGCCAGAACCGGTTGAAAACCCTGGCCGTCTGCTCTTCTTCCATACCGATTCCGTAGTCACGCACGGCCACCGCCACGGAATTCTCGTTGGACGCAACGTAGATCTCCACCGGTTTGCCTTCGCCGTGCTCCAGCGCGTTGGACACCAGATTTCTGATGATCCGGTCGATACGCCGCTGATCCATCTGCGCCACGCAACGCGTCAGCTGGGAACGGACGGTCAGAGTGGAACCGCATTTGAGAACCAGGGGCCCGGCGGCCTCCACCACGTCGTAAATCACGGAGAAAATATCGGTGGACGCGATATCCAATCGGGCCGCACCGGCGTCGAAGCGTGAGATCTCCAGCAGGTCCGAGAGCATGGAATCGAAACGGTCCACCTGGTGGTGCAGCAATTCCGCCGATCGTCGGTTCACGGGATCGAACTCTTCGCGGGCGTTGTAGAGGACTTCCGCGGCCATTTTCACGGTGGTCAGCGGTGTGCGCAGTTCGTGGGACACATCGGAGACGAACGTTTGTTGCATGGTGGACAGCTGTTCCAGCTGAGTGATCTGTTCCTGCAGATTATCCGCCATGCGGTTGAAGGACCGGCTCAGTCTCGCGACCTCGTTGGAGCCGCGCACTTCCATGCGCACGTCCAGATCGCCCTCGGACAGTTGCTCGGAGACCTTGGCGGTGCTGGAGACCGGGCGGACCACTTCCCTGGTCACGTACCAGACGATGGTGCCGACCAGCAGCAAAAGCGCCAGCATGGACAGCAGCAGCACGGCGTGAATGGAGTTCAGCGTGATCTGAGGGTCCGCGAAATCGTAGACGAAGAACACGCCGTACCGCGCGTTCTGATTCAGCTGGACCATGTCGCCGATCACGATGACCGGTTGCTCGGCCCCGTCTTCTTGCATTCGCACGGAGCCGGGCTGCCAATAGGTGCCATCGCCTTCGGCCACGCGTTGTTGGAGCTGCTGCGGCACGGACGCTGAGGTCATCCACGGGCTCTGGGTCTGCACACCCACGAAGGACTGTCCCGCGCCGCGGTCGAAGGGAATGAGGATCCAGTGTCTGCCGGCCTCTTCCGAGTCCATGCTCAGCGCACCCATGGTGGAATCGATGAGTGCTTGCACTTCGGTGCGGTCGGAGGCGTCCGACGCGTCAAAGCTGGCCTGCACGTCCGCGATGTCCGTGCGCGCCTCCGCCAGTACCTGGTTGAGCCGGTCGGAGAACAAACGGTCCGCGATCTGGTGGGACATGAAGCTACCCGTCGCGAAGAACGCAAGCAGGGTCAAGGTCAACGCCACCAGAATGGCGCGGAACTGCAGGGACTGATGCCACCGCCGGGACAGGATGCGACGTCCCAGACGAAGCCTTCGCAACAACCTGGGATTGAATCGCGTGGAGCTCGGCTCCCGGCTATCGACCGTCATCGATGTGAGTGGCCCCCGGCCTTGTAGCCGATTCCACGAACCGTCAGGACCAGTTCGGGATTCTCGGGGTCGCGCTCAACCTTGGAGCGCAAACGCTGCACGTGCACGTTGACCAGCCTGTTATCCGCGGCATGCGGGTAGCCCCAGACATCGCGCAACAGTTCGTCACGGCTGAACACCTGATTCGGTGATTTGGCCAGTGTGGTCAACAGATCGAATTCCAACGGGGTCAAAGAGATCGGCTCGTCGTTGCGAGTGACGGAGTGACCCGTCACATCGATGACCACGTCCCCCAGGGTGATCTCCTGGGTCGCGCCGCGTTCGATGGGACGCAGCCGTGCCTTGACCCGGGCGACCAGCTCGGCGGGCTTGAACGGCTTGGGAACGTAATCGTCCGCGCCTGCTTCCAACCCCCGGACCACGTCAGCGGTGTCCGACTTGGCGGTGAGCATCACGATGGGAATGTCAGAGGTCTGCCGGATGGTCTGACATACCTGAATACCATCCATTCCGGGCAGCATGAGGTCCAACAGCACGAGGTCCGGGTCCGTGGACCGGAACGTTTCTTCCGCGGCAGAGCCGTCGTAGCAGAAGATGGGTTCGAAACCCTCCGAGGACAGAACAATACCGATCATCTCGGCCAACGCGGCGTCGTCGTCGACTACCAAAATCCGTGCGTTCATGTGCTGAGTGTGCCCTCATCTTCCTACTGTGGCCGAGCTGGACGGCCGCTGACCTTCTCTGCCAAGAAGTCTACGGCCTAGTTACCGCTCAGCCCTCGTTGCTGGTTTCCGTCAGCGCGCCCGCCACGTCCGTGCAGCGTCTCAGCGCCCCCGCGAGTTCCGGAGGTGTCAGCTGGCCCACCTCGGCCACGGGCAGTACACGTGAGCCCAGAAGCGTCTGGGGGGCCATGCCCAGGTCACGCCACGGCCGCGCAATGACGTTCACGATGTCCCGGATCGCCGGCCGCCCGGAGACCGGCACGACCGGGAACCACAGTTTCTGCCCGGTCTCCACCAGGGCTGCCAAGGGTTCCCATTGCTGAACCGGGCCCGATGGTGGGAGGACGACCGCGGCGTCGGCGCCGATGTCACGCGCCCACCGAGCCTCGGCGCGGCCTGTAGAGATCGCGACCTCGACCGCCCCGGCCTCGCGGCAAGCGTCGACGGCGTCCGTGAGCGCGTTGCGCACCTCCTGGCGACCGATCGCACGCAAGGTGCGATAGCCACTCGCCGTGGGAATCGCACCGTCCAGCACGCGCTGAAGCTCACGTTCGTCCAGGTGCACGACGACGCCGCGGCCTTCCGTATTGCGCGCCATGGCACCAATGAACTCGGCGACTCCGGAGCACCAGGACTGAAGGAGCTCGCGTCGCGCACCGTGATCGGATTGCAATTTCTCGCCGTTGTGAACGTGCACCCCGGCGGCCAGGGAGATAGGCCCCACGATGGTCGTGAGCACCGGACCGCGGTCACCGTCGGATTCGTGCCCGATCACATCGGCCATGACGTTGAGATCGCTGTGCAGCAGGTGACCAGCCACGCGAGAATCCTTGCCCGGGACCGAGGTGATGCGCCAACCGTGCGGCTGCCGATCCGCGTACAGGGAGTCCAACATGGCACACGTGCGGGCCAGCGGCTCGGCGTGTGGCCCGCGATCACCCAGAACGGGAAGCGCCGCAAGGTGCGGTGCACCCAGCTCGCCTCGGATCACGGTGAAGGATTCCACCATGTTGGTCCCGCGCAGGGCTTCGGTGAACGTGGCGGTCACCGCTGCGTCCACGGCGTTCGCTCCCGTGGATGAGGAGTCGCGGGCGATCACGAGGCGTCGGAGCGTTGGTGGTCTTCGGAGATCGCCTCGTGATG
>JAKDKI010000460.1 GCA_030453435.1 Kocuria sp. | reverse complement strand
GTATATACTCCTTCTTGATGTAGACGTGCTACCGCCCACAGTGCCGATGCACTGATGGATGCCTTGGCCAGCGGGTGCCGGGCCAAACATAGAAACGGTGCGATACAAGACAACACCGGATTCAACTCTCGTTCAAGCTCTGCGGGCTGGAAACAGTTGATTCTAATTCTTGTGACGACTCCGATGTGACCGGCGGAACCACCGTGGAGCGGTATGACCACTGGCCGTTTATGAGACGATATATAGCAAAGCGGTACGTCCCACCGGGGCGCCGATTGACGCTCCTCGCCGGGCCAACCCCGATCCACGGAGCCGAAGATAGAGAGGTTGAAGTGTCTTCATCCAGCAACCACCACATTCTCAGCGGCCTCACGAATAACCTGGAGGACGCCAATTCCGAGGAAACCCAGGAGTGGATCGAGTCCTTCAAAGGGCTGATTGAGACCCAGGGAACCGAACGGGCGCAGTACATCATGCGGGCCATGCTGCAGTACGCCGGCGCGCACTCCGTGGGTGTGCCCATGGTGACCACCTCGGATTACGTGAACACCATCCCGGTCGACCAAGAACCGGATTTCCCCGGCGACGAGGAGATCGAGCGCCGCTACCGCGCCTTCATCCGTTGGAACGCGGCGGTCATGGTGCACCGCGCGCAGCGTCCCGAAATCGGCGTGGGTGGCCACATTTCTTCCTACGCCGGCGTGGCCACGCTCTATGAAGTGGGCCTGAACCACTTCTTCCGCGGATCCGAGCACCCGGGCGGCGGCGACCAGATTTACTGGCAGGGCCACTCCTCCCCCGGTAACTACGCACGTGCCTATTTGGAAGGCCGTCTCACCGAGGAACAGCTGGATGGGTTCCGCCAGGAGAAGACCAAGGCCCCCGAAGGCCTGCCCTCGTACCCCCACCCGCGATGCATGCCCGATTTCTGGCAGTTCCCCACGGTGTCCATGGGCATCGGCCCGATGAACGCGATCTATCAGGCACAGTTCAATCGATACCTGCACAACCGCGGTATCAAGGACACCTCCGACCAGCACGTGTGGGCCTTCCTCGGTGACGGAGAAATGGACGAGCCCGAGAGCCGTGGGCTCCTGCAGCTGGCCGCAAACGACAAGTTGGACAACCTGACGTTCGTGATCAACTGCAACCTGCAGCGCCTGGACGGACCGGTCCGCGGTAACGGCAAGATCATCCAGGAACTCGAAGCGTTCTTCCGCGGCGCGGGTTGGAATGTCATCAAGGTCGTGTGGGGTCGCGAGTGGGATGACTTGCTCGAGAAGGACAAGACCGGCGACCTGGTCCGCATCATGAACGAGACGCTGGACGGCGACTACCAGACCTATAAGGCTGAGTCCGGCGGATTCGTGCGCGACCACTTCTTCGGCAAGTCACCGGCCACCAAGGAACTCGTTGCCGACCTCAGTGACGACGAGATCTGGAACCTCAAACGCGGCGCGCACGACTACAACAAGGTGTATGCCGCATACAAGGCTGCGCTCGAGCACAAGGGTCAGCCCACGGTGATCCTCGCCCAGGCCATTAAGGGCTATGGCCTGGGTTCCCACTTCGAGGCTCGTAACGCCACGCACCAGATGAAGAAGCTGACCCTGGACGACCTGAAGGTCTTCCGCGACCGCATGCGTATCCCGATCAGCGATGAAGAGCTCGAAAAGGACCTGTACGGCGCACCGTACTACCACCCGGGTGCCGATTCGCCGGAGATCAAGTACATGCTCGAGCGGCGTAAGGAACTGGGCGGCTTCACCCCGGACCGCCCGCACGAGCAGAAGGAGATCACCCTCCCCACGGACAAGGCGTTCAAGTCCGCGAAGAAGGGCTCCGGCAAGCAGCTGGCCGCGACCACCATGGCCTTCGTGCGCATCTTGAAGGACCTGATGCGGGAGAAGGACTTCGGTCAGCGCATCGTGCCGATCGTCCCCGACGAGGCCCGAACCTTTGGCATGGATTCGTTCTTCCCGACCGCCAAGATCTACAACCCCAACGGGCAGAACTACCTCTCCGTGGACCGCGAACTGAT
>JAKDKI010000459.1 GCA_030453435.1 Kocuria sp. | reverse complement strand
CCACGACGAAGCGCTGCATCCAGCTACGGCTGCGTCTGCGCGAGGGACCTGCGCAGTTGGTCTACCGGCTGGGGACCGCCCCGTCGACAGACCACCGGATCCTGGTCGACGCGCACCTGAATCGGTTCTCCCACACGGACCGCGCGACCGGGGAGCCAGTCCGGCGCGACGAGCACGACCATCCCTGCTCAATGCTCCACGTCGATGTGAAGAAGCTCGGCAACATCCCCGACGGCGGGGGCTGGCGCTACGTCGGTTGCCGATAAGGTGACCGCGACCGGGCCGTCACCCCAGGCAAGCCGCGCAACAAGTGGCGGGACCCGTTGATGGGCGTGGCCTATGTCCACACCGTCATCGGCGACCACTTCCGCGTCGCCCACGCCGAGATCGACGACGACATTGCCCTCACCGCCACTGCCGTTTTCGTCCGGGCCGTCGAGTGGTTCAACCAGCGTGGTGTCACCGTCGAGAGGTGCTGTCCGACAACGGCGGCGCCTACCGCTCACACCTATGGCGAGACACCTGCATCGACCTCGGCATCCGGCACCAGCGCGCGAGGCCGTATCGGCCGCAGACCAACGGGAAGATCAAGCGGTTCCACCTCACCCTGGCCGACGGCTGAGGCTACGCCCGCTGCTACACGAGCGAGGCCGAGCGCCGAGGGAAAATCGAGGGCTGACTGCACTACTACAACCACCACCGCCCCCACACAGCCTGCGGGAACCAGCCCCCCTTCGCACGATTGCCCAACGTCTCCGATCAGTACACGTCGCTCCCACACAGTTCACTGCGGGTGAGGAAGCGCCAGCCCGTGGGGGCCTCGAGGGAGAAGCCCCCACCGCGGCCGGGAACGGCGTCGATTACTAACCGCGTGTGCCGCCAGTACTCGAACTGCTCGGCGGAGATCCAGAACTCCAGGCCCCCGAGATCCTCGCCGGTCGGGGACGGCAACCGGGCGGTGCCCAGCAGGACATCGGCCGCGCCCGTGCGGAACTCACCGGCGGGGAAGCACATGGGCGAGGAACCGTCACAGCATCCCCCGGACTGGTGGAACATGAGGGGTCCATGGTGCTCCCACAGTTCCTGCAACAGGGTCACCGCGGGCCGGGTAAAACCGACCCGTGAGGCGGTCTCACCGGGTACCGCAGCGGTCGCCTCGAGCACCACGGGGTGTTCGGGATCCGCGATGTCCGCCGGGGACGGGTCCGCCGGTGATGAAGAAGTGCTCATGACGGTTCCTCGCCTTCCGGTCACGGTCTAGAAGAAGCCCTGCGCGTTCTCGGTGTAGCTCACGAGCATGTTCTTGGTCTGCTGGTAGTGGTCGAGCATCATGAGGTGGTTCTCCCTGCCAATACCCGAGGACTTGTAGCCGCCGAACGCGGAGTGCGCGGGGTAGCTGTGGTACTGGTTCACCCACACGCGCCCGGACTGGATGGCCCTGCCGGCGCGGTAGGCGGTGTTGCCGCTACGAGCCCACACACCGGCGCCCAGACCGTAGAGGGTGTCGTTGGCGATCGAGATAGCGTCGTCGTACGAGCCGAACTTCGCCACCGAGAGCACCGGACCGAAGATCTCCTCCTGGAAGATGCGCATGTCGTTGGTGCCCTCGAACACGGTGGGCTGCACGTAGTAGCCGCCTGCGAGGTCGCCCTCGAGCTCAGCGCGCTCACCGCCGATGAGCACCTTCGCTCCCTCCTTCTTGCCGATGTCCAGGTAGGACAGGATCTTCTCGAGCTGGTCCGTGGAGGCCTGCGCGCCGATCATGGTGTCGGTGTCGAGCGGGTTGCCGGCGGTGATGCGAGAGACGCGCTCGACCCCGTCCGCGAGGAACTGGTCGTACATCGATTCCTGGATCAGCGCGCGCGACGGGCACGTGCAGATCTCACCCTGGTTCAGAGCGAAGAACGCGAAGCCTTCCAGGGCCTTGTCGTAGAAGCCGTCCTTCTGCTGGGCGACGTCCTCGAAGAAGATGTTGGGCGACTTGCCCCCGAGTTCCAGGGTGACCGGGATGATGTTCTCGGACGCGTACTGCATGATGAGTC
>JAKDKI010000458.1 GCA_030453435.1 Kocuria sp. | reverse complement strand
CGGAAGCGGGGGCACCACCTTCGACGGGGCCGGTGGATTCCGAGGTGTAGCTGCTGAGCTCCTCGGTGCCTTCGGTAACTTCTACTTCTTCAGTATTCTGAGCCACGATTCTCCTTGTTGTGCTCTCGTTGGCCCGAATTACTGGGCGACCTGGGTGAATTCGTAGGGCTTGGGCTGCTGTGCCGAGTGCGGGTGCTCGGGGCCTGCGTAGACCTTCAGCTTGGACAGCTGCTGAGCGGCCAGCTTGTTCTTGGGCAGCATGCCCTTGATGGCCTTTTCCACTGCACGGGTGGGGTTCTTTTCCAGCAACTCTGCATAGTTGGTGGACTTCAGACCGCCCGGGTAACCGGAGTGGCGGTAGGCACGCTTCTGTTCCAGCTTGGCGCCGGTCAGTGCGACCTTTTCTGCGTTGATGATGATGACGAAATCGCCCATGTCCACGTGGGGAGCGAAGGTCGGCTTGTGCTTCCCGCGCAGCAGTGTTGCGGTCTGGCTGGCAAGACGACCCAGGACTACGTCGGTGGCGTCGATGACGTGCCACTGACGCTGGACGTCACCGGGCTTCGGAGTGTACGTACGCACGTTGATCTGCCTTCGTTTGTCTACTGATGACACGAGAGACCGTGTCGGGTTGTTTCGCTGTGCTTCGGGGCCAGGGTGAGAGCCTGGCGGCATCCGCGCTCCCGCATCTCGGTGCACCAATCGGTCTTGCGCTCTGCAACATGAGCAACCGCCTTGGGTACACGTGACCGAGGCGGGCACGCACAACAGCAATCAATGTTACCGGAAGCTTCAAATCCGCGCCAATTAACGGGTCCTGCTTTGGCAGCCACCTAACGGCCGCCGACGACGCGTGCTCACGTACCGCGCTCAGACCCCGTAAAGGCGATCGCCAGGGGCAGCACGAGTGCCGCGATGATGTGCGCTCTTCTAATGAGGCTGCGCGTTCAACCATTCGGTAACTAGGGGTTCAGTCTTCCGGTCGCTTGGCCCGAGTCTGTTCCGCGCGAGCGGCTAGTTCGTGATCCGCGGGATACTCCACGGATTCCAGGACCAGACCGTGCGGGGGCGCCAGCAACACGCGAGCATCGCGCACGCGGGCCTCCAACCGTTCCCCCAGCCAGTCCTGTTCGTAACGACCCTGGCCCACCCGGGCTGCGGCGCCCACCACGGAACGGACCATGTGATGGCAGAACGCATCGGCCTGTAGCCGCACGGTCACCAGACCCGAAGCATCACGTTCCACCGTTGCGGATTGAAGTTCTCGAATGGTTGTCGCGCCTTCACGAGGTTTACAAAAACTCAGGAAGTCATTCAAACCCAATAGGTCCGCCACGGCCGTATTCATTGCGGGAACATCGAGCTCCTCGTTGACCCACCAGGCGAATCCCCGGGTCAGGGGATCGTGTCCGCTCGCAGCGTCGGAAATTCGGTACGCGTAGCTACGCGACAACGCAGAGAAGCGAGCGTCAAAACCGGCCGGTGCCACGGCGGCGTCGTGAACCACCACGGCACCGAGCGCAGGTTGGAGGCCACGAGAGGTCCGATCCTTGCCGAGTACCCGGTTGAGCGCACCATTGAGCCTGCGCACCAGGGCTGGCCCCGGGTCCAGCTCCGCGCGGCGCGCAACTGCACTCCACGCATTGACAGGCACGTCCACGTGCACGGTTTGCCGGCGGGCGTGCACACCAGTATCCGTGCGACCGGCCACCACGGTGTGCAAAGGATGGCGGAGCACCAGCTCGAGCGCCGTCTCCACCGCGCCTTGGACCGTGGGCAGGGAAGGCTGCGCCGCCCACCCGTTGAACGGAGCGCCGTCGTACGCCAAATCGATCCGCAGGCGCACCAACTCACCCGACATGTTTCTACCCTCCCGAAAAACGACGACGCCGCCGCAGGTTACCTGCGGCGGCGTCGGTCAAGCAGCTACGTGCTTACTCAGAGATCTTCTGAGCGGCAGCGCCACCGGCCGGCTGGAAACCAGCGGCCTCGGCGTTGGCCGGGGAATCGAACCAGATCTCGGCGGTGGTACCGGAGTACCAGCG
>JAKDKI010000108.1 GCA_030453435.1 Kocuria sp. | reverse complement strand
CTCGGCCGCCCCATCTCACCCTTCAAATTCGCCCCCTGGGGGGGGGGGGGGGCCCCCCCGGGTTGGGGGGGCTGGCGGGGTGGCCCGGGGGGGGGGGGGCCAACGACTCGACATCAGCCGTGCAGCGGGGCTCCGGCCAATGCCATGGCAGCTTCACCGATGGCCTCGTTTTGGGTGGGGTGAGCGTGGATGAACGCGGCAACGTCCTCCGGGTACGCCTCCCAGTTCACCATGAGCTGGCCTTCGCCGATCTGCTCACTGATGCGGGTGCCGATAGCGTGGAAACCTACGATGGGTCCGTCCTTCTCGCGTACGAGCTTGATGATGCCGCCCGTGCCCAGGATGGAGCTCTTGCCGTTACCGGCAAGGTTGTACTCGAAGGTCTCCACGTTGTCCTTGCCGAACTTTTCCTCGGCCTTGGGCTGGGAGTAGCCCACGGACGCGATCTCCGGTTCGGTGAAGGTGACCTTGGGAATGTTGATGTCTTCGACGATCACCGGATTGAGACCGGCAATCTCCTCAGCCACGAAACGGCCCTGCTGGTAACCGCGGTGTGCCAACTGAACGCCGGGGACGATGTCACCGATCGCGTAGATGTTGCCGACACCGGTGTGCAGACGCTCGTTGGGAGTCACGAAGCCGCGATCCATGGGGATGCCCTGTTCTTCGAAGCCCATGTTCTCGGTGTTGGGGCCGCGACCAACCGCCACCAGAACGATGTCCGCCTCGAACTTCTTGCCGTCCGCCAGGGTGACCTTGGCGCCGTCGTCGTTCTGCTCGACCTTGTCGAAGAAGGTGCCCAGGTTGTACTTGATGCCGCGCTTCTTGAACTCGCGCTCGGCGATCTTGATGATCGAGGGGTCTTCGTTGGCGACCAGGTGGGGCAGGCCTTCGATCACGGTGACGTCCACACCGAAGGAGCGCCACATGGAGGCGAACTCGCAACCGATCACGCCGCCGCCCAGGACGATCGCGGACTTGGGGACGAAGTCGATCTCGAGGGCCTCGGTGGAGGTCATGACGCGACCACCGATCTCGATGCCCAGGGTCTTGGCGTAGGAACCGGTGGCCAGGATGATGTGCTCGCCGTTGTAGGTGGTGCCGTTGGCCTCAACGGTGTTGGCGCCGGTCAATTTGCCTTCACCGGCAATGACCTCGATCTTGCGCATTTTCATGAGGCCGGTGAGTCCCTTGAACTTGCCCTGCACGATCTTGTTCTTGTAGTCGCGCACCGCACCCATGTCAATGGATTCCAAGGTGGCCTTGATGCCGTATTTCTCCGACTCCCGAGCGCCCTCGGCCAGTTCGGCGGAATGCAGGTACGCCTTGGTGGGGATGCAACCCCAGTGCAGGCAGGTGCCGCCCAGCTTCTCCTTTTC
Organism: Kocuria sp.; assembly: GCA_030453435.1. GTDB lineage: Bacteria > Actinomycetota > Actinomycetes > Actinomycetales > Micrococcaceae > Kocuria > Kocuria atrinae. Next base: position 6,030 of record JAKDKI010000108.1, on the reverse strand, counting down.
GAACAGTGCCACGGAGTAACCCAGCTGAACTGCACGCAATGCTGCTGCGTATCCTGCGGATCCACCGCCCAGGACGAGAATGTCGTATTGGTTGTCGGCCACGTTGGCTCCCTCGGGGTTCGAGTTTATTGACGTTGCTAGCGTTCCGGTCGTACCGATCTGCGGTGCATTCGGACGCTTGGATGTTTTGTCCCCACCTTATCGCCACGCCCAGGGACTCGCCAGGTATTGCTACCTCGTGAGGCCCCGGCGCGTGGCGCACATGGTGAAGCGGGCGGTGCGATTACGAGGCGTAGTTTTCGGCCACGCTCAGCAGAGTGCGAACACCGAAGCCGGTGCCTTCCTTGGGGGTGTACCCCCAGGGGGAGCCCTCGTTGAAAGAGGGCCCGGCGATGTCCACGTGGGCCCAGGGAACGCGGTTTCCCTTGATCTTCGGGACGAACTCACGCAGGAACAATCCGGCGACCAACATTCCGCCGAACTTGTCTCCCATGTTCTTGATGTCAGCCACATTGGAGTTCAGAGAAGCACGCAGGTGCTCGGGCAACGGCATGGCCCAGGTGGCTTCGCCAACAGCGGAAGCGGATTCGGACACCATGTCGCGAGCGGGCTCGTCACCCATCACCGCTGCGGTGCGGTTTCCGAGGGCCACCATCTGAGCACCGGTGAGAGTGGCGATGTCCACGAGCAGGTCCGGATCCTCCTGGCCAGCGGCCCAGAGACCGTCGGCCAGAACCAGGCGACCTTCGGCATCCGTGTTGAGGACCTCCACGGTGTGACCCGAGTGCATCGTGAGAACGTCACCGGGGCGGGTTGCCGTGGCCGAGGGCAGATTTTCGGCCAGGCAGAGCCACCCGGTCACGGCTACGGGAAGTTTCAGCTCGGCTGCGGCGATGACCGTGGCCAGCACGGCAGCGGCACCGGCCATGTCCGACTTCATGGTCATCATGGAGGCCGGGGGCTTCAAGGAGAGGCCACCGGAGTCGAAGGTGATTCCCTTGCCCACGTATGAAACGTGGCGCTTGGCCTTCGCGGGGGCCCACTCGAGCTTCACCAGGCGGGGGCCGTTCACGGACCCCTGACCCACGCCGAGCAGGCCGCCGTAATTGCCCCGGACCAGTTCCTTCTCGGCCAGGACAGTGACCTTGACCTTGCTGCCCTTCGCTGCGGCGGTGGCGTAGTCCGCGACGAATTCCGGGTTAGCGGTGTCGGGGGACAGATCCACCAGAGTGCGGGCTGTGCGCACGGCCTTGACCACGTGGGCGGCTCGTTCTACTGCTGCCTGCGAGCGCTTGGCAAGATCTTTGGCCACGCACACGGTCGCCGAAGTCACCGGGGTGGACTGCTTGTCCAGAGACTGTGCCTTCTGGGCGGTGTAGCTGAAGGCGCCCATGCCCAAGCCCTCGGCCACGGCCTGCACTTCCGCCACGGACGTGGTGGGCAGGGCCGCGACCACGTGGGTTGCCTTGCCCGCCAACTGGCGAACGGCGGCGCCGGCGGCCTGACGCAGGGACTCGGCGTGAGCGGCGGCGTCGTCCGCGGAGTCCTTACCGAGACCCGTGAACGCGACCAAGCGGGCGGAGACGTTGGAAGGAGCCGGTACTACGGTGACGGAATCTGCAGAGCCGGAAGCACCCGCGAGTTCGGCCAGCTGGGACAGGGAGCGGCTCAGCTTGGAGTTGGCGGCAGGACCCAAGTTCACGGTCTTGCCGGAGGATTCAACGCCCACGACGAGTGCGTCGGCCGAGATAGCGGCGGGAGACTTGGCACTGACGGCCAGGCTCAGATCACTGATTTCAACAATGTCCTGCACGGTGGTCACTAGGGTGTCCTTTCGTTCGGAAACACTGACACTTACCCACGCCAGGGGGATCGCAACGTGGGAACCGTCACCGATCCTATCCGCACGGGCCGAAAAATCCGCAGTACGCTGCGGGAATACCGGCGGGTCACGCGGACGTTGATACAGATTGATGTAATGCGCGGCGATAGTCCTATCTTTAGGGCCGCCCGCACCCCTTTACTTGCAGGAGGTCGATGTGCTGGATCCCACGGCGCTGTACCGGAGTGACCCGGCGTTGCTCGGGGATGGGCGACTGCGCGGACTGCCCATGATCGTGGCGCTGTCCGGCTATGTGGAGGCGGGGCATTTGGCCGGCCAGATCGAGGCCGTGGTCATGGATTCCATGCCCAGCGAGTCGCTGGCCCAGTTCGACCTGGACCAGCTCTACGACTACAGGTCCCGCCGCCCGCACGTAAAGTTCGTGGAAGACCACTTCGAGGAGTGGGACGCCCCGGAACTGACACTGCGCGTGGTCACGGACGGATTGGGTCGCCACTTCTTGCTCCTCACCGGCCCCGAACCGGATACCCAGTGGGAGCGATTCTCGCAGGCCGTGGTCGGCCTGGCTCAGCGTTTGGACGTCAGCCTGGTCGCGCTCGTGAGCGGGATCCCGATGCCCGTTCCGCATACCCGGCCCATGCTGGTTACGGCCCATGGCCCGCGCGCGGACCTGCTTCCCAGCACGGGAGGGAACAAGCCAACCTTCGAAATCAGTGCCTCCGCGTCCCATCTGCTTGAACTGCGCCTGCAGGATGTTGGAATTGATCACGTGGGGTTGTCCGTGCACGTGCCCCAGTACCTCGCGGAGTCATATCTTCCCCAAGCCGCCGTGGCTGCTCTCGAGCACCTGAGCGCGGTCACGGGCCGCACCCTGCCCACGGATGAACTGCGGGAAGCGTCCCGCGGCGTGATCCAACAGATCAACGAACAGGCTAGCGCGTCTCCGGAGATTCAATCCGTCATCGAGAACATGGAACGGCGTTACGATGACGTGGTCGATGCCTCAGCGCATCGTTCCATTCTGGCTGGTCCTGACCACGACGACCTGCCCGACGCCGATGAACTCGGTGCCGCGGCCGAGGCCTTCCTCGCTTCTCAGGACGAACAGGACAACTGATTCCGCGGTATCGGCAGTAACCGGGCCGCGATCCCCACCGCGACCCAAGGATCTTGAGCATGCCACGCACTCCGATGTCTTCACCCCGTGATCAGGGGAAGGACTCGCGAGCAGCGTGGCTTGTTTTCGGAGTGGGCGTCTTCGCCTATTTCTCCGCCGTAGCCCAACGCACGAGTTTCGGCGTGGCGTCGGTGGAGGCCGCAGACCGCTTCCAGACGGTCGCTGCCGGGTTGTCGATGTTTTCCATGATGCAGGTGCTGGTCTACGCGGCGCTGCAGGTCCCGGTGGGTGTCCTGGTGGATCGTTTCGGTCCACGCGTTCTCATCAGCGCCGGCGCTGCGTGCATGGTGATAGGACAGTTGCAGCTCGCGGCAGCGGAGTCGGTTACCGCTGGCGTGATCGGTCGAATCCTTGTGGGGGCCGGGGACGCCGCCACGTTCGTGTGCGTCATGCGCCTGCTCCCAGCCTGGTTCAGCGCGATGCGCGTACCGATGCTCTCCCAGGTGGTCGGCATGACCGGCAACTTGGGACAGCTCTTTTCCGTGATTCCCTTTGCCGCTTTGCTGCACGCAACCGGTTGGGTTCCGGCCTTCATCTCGTTAGCCGCGTTGGCATTGCTGTCCGGGGTGCTGTCCGCCGCTCTGCTGCGCAGTGCGCCCCCGGGAGTGAACGTTCTCAACGACTCCATCTCCTTTGCCACCGTGGGAGCCACCATCAAGGAATCCCTGCGTGAGCCAGGAACCCAGCTGGGTTTCTGGGTGCACTTTGCGGTGCAATTCGTGGGTAACACGTTCGCACTGATGTGGGCTTATCCCTATTTGCAGAATGCACAGGGCATGGATGCCACGCAGGCTTCGGCTGTCATGACCGCTTTCGTGGTGGTCAATGTGGTCGTGAGCCTGGGAGTGGGAAAACTCAGTGCCGTGTTCGCCAAGCATCGTTCCGCGCTCGCCCTGTGTTTCTGCGCGGTGATCTACAGCGGCTGGGCCCTCATGTTGTTGTGGCCCGGCGAGGCGCCCACCCCGGTCGTGTTCATTGCGGTGGGCATGCTGGCGCTGTCCTATCCCGCGTCCATGCTGGCCTTCGACATCGTGCGGAGTTTCAATCCGCCCCGTCGAGGGGGCACCGCCACTGGATTGGCCAATGTGGGCGGCTTCATTGCCTCGCTGGCGGCCATCTACGTCACCGGCCTGGTGCTCGACCTCCAATTCGCGGCCGGAGTGTCACCGACCCTCTACGACGCAGAGGCGTTCCGTCCCGCCATTGCTGCGCAGGCGATCGTTGCCGCCATCGGTATTGTTGCGGTAATCATCTGCACCAAGAAGGTGCGCAAGGTGCACGGCCCGAACTCCATTTGATCGCCAGTCGATCGCCTGGTCGCGAGACATTGCCTCGAGCGCGGCGCCTGCGCTCCACAGCCTGGCTCGCCTGACGCTTAAGAATCCAGGGCTGCACAATTTGACGCCGCCGCGAGACGGGGCGTGCCGTTCGCACGGACCGTAGGGGCATGACACTCCTCAACGATCCGCAAGAACCAGTCAAGATCCGATGCGATGAAGACCTCCTGGCACTGATTCCGCATCAACTGGGATATGAGCCCCGCAACTGCGCTGTCCTCTTCATCCCGGTCTCCAGCGGAGGCGCACTTTGTCTGAAACTGCCCACTCCTAGCGGAACGGAGGACCCGGGGGAGTATGCCCAGCAACTCACCGAGGTCACTGCAACCACGGGGCACGTGAATCAGGCGACGGTGGTGGTGTATTCGGATACGGCGGTGCCGTCCCGGCCAGAGGAAGATTTCTTCCGCGCCGCGTGGCTCGGGCTGGCCGTTGAAGACTCTGGGATGCGCGCCACGGGCGGGTTCGTGGTGGGGCCGGAGCACTGGTGGAACCTGCAGCGATTCGACGAACCTCAACCGGTCAGTGACATCAGGGACAGCCAGCTGAACGCCCACATGGTGGCACTGGGCAGCTGTTTCAACGAACTGACACCGGATCAACCGGGGCAGCTGCCGGATGCACTGAGGCATCGGTCTTCGGGGTTCCTGGATGCACTGAACCATTTGACCGAGGGCCCGGGCATCTGGTCGACCGAGGACGAGGTGCCGGAGGATCACGGATCTCCCTACGAAGGCACGCATCACGAGTGGGTCGACGAACAGTGGAGTTATCACTTCCAGGCGCCCGCCCGTTACGAACGAGATCTGCGGCGCTGGCACGATGCCATCGACGTGATGAACTCCGGAGGGGCCGACTGGCCCACCGCCCTGCTGAGCCTGACGGATCAGCACCTTGCCCGGTTGGTCATGGCTTTGAACCACACCATCACCAGGGACGCGATCTTCTATTCGTGGTTGACCGGGGATCAGGAGCGTGCCGCTCGGGCGCACAGGGGATTGCAAGCGTCACTCAGGGAAGTCCTGTCTCTTCCGGCACCCGCCATTGAATACTGCGCCACGCCCGAGGACGTTGCTGAGGGCCTGTGCTGCGCCCACGCCGTTCTGGGCCAATGGGAGTCTGTCCCGGACTGGGCCTCGGTGGAAGCGGCGTACCGGATCCTTGAGGGGCTGGACCTGTTACTGACCCATGGCCTTGAATCGGCCGAGGCCTTCCGAGGCAGGGAACGTCGGTGCTCAATGGTGCACGCAGACGTGGTCTCGGCACGCGCACAGCTGGAGGTGTTCCGGGGCCGCGCGTTTACGGCCATAGGACTCCTGGACCGCAGCAATGCGATCGCGGAAGGCCGCGAAGGAGCCCGAACGGTGCGGCGTCGTTTGGATATTCAAGACATCCCGTGGTGGAGCACGGACCCGCGCACGGCATGGCCGGGAGACCGTTGGTGGGCAAAACGCGATGACCCTCGCCACGCTCATGAAAAATATTTGTGATGAACCGGGAACAAAACCGGGGGCATGTATGTTGGCTCAACTAGGACCCTTCAAGTCTCAGGCGGCAGCAATGCCGACAAACCGGGCTTGACAGGGTCATAGGCGTGTTGACCACACATGGTGGCAACGCACCTCGCGACCGGTTCAACGAAAGGTTCTCAGTGTCACCTGCTGCAAGCAAGA
>JAKDKI010000107.1 GCA_030453435.1 Kocuria sp. | reverse complement strand
TCATGGTGTGGAACTCCTCTCGCCACCGTTTGAATGCGTTCGCAGCTGTCAACGGGCTGCCTTCAAGCATCCCGGGCGCGCACGAACGGTCACCCCACAGTGTAGCCTGTGCCACTTGCACTGACCGGGAGATTCGGCCGTGGGTCACTCATTGCGCCGCAGCACCGCCACGGCTTCCACATGATGGGTGTTCGGGTACAGATCGAAAGCCTTGATGTTGGTCACTTTCCACCCACGGCGTGACAACTGTCCGAGATCGCGCCCGAGAGCAGCAGGGTCACAGGCCACGTAAACGATGGTGTGCGGTTCTGCGGCATCAATGGCGGCCAGTACTTCCTTGGCCGCACCCGAACGTGGCGGGTCCAGAATGACCACGTGAGGCTCGGGCGCGCGCACCGCAGGACGTTTCTGCCCTCGTGAGGCCCCGTGGCGGCGTCGTGCGGGGTTACGTCCCGTCAGAATCCGGGCTACGTCCCCCCTGGTGACCCGCACGTGCTTGGCTTCCGAAAGATTGTCGCGGGCATCGGCGGAAGTCACCGGTGATCCCTCCACCGCAAAGACCTGACCTTCAGTGCCCACGGCGCGGGCCGCGGCGGCGGTGAACAGCCCGGCACCGCTATAGAGGTCCCACACGGTCTCCCCCGGTTGGATCTGCGCCGCGGTGAGCACGGCATCGACCAGGGCCTGCGGGGCCCCGCGGTGGATTTGCCAGAATCCGGTTGGGCTCACGCGCCAGGTCAACTGCCCCTCGCCGGGCAGGTCGAGAGTTTCGCGCACCGAGGGCTCTCCGGCCCAGGTCTGGATCTCTCGGTCCTCCGGAGATTGCGCGGTCACCGAGACTTCGTGCTCACTCCCCCACTCAGCAAGCCTGCGACGCAGTGCGGACACCGTGTCCGGATCCTGCCGCGGGCGCAGGCTCACGTGCAGCAGCGGCTGGCTGCCGTTGGCCGGTGCAGCCATGTCCAGTCGAGCGGCACCGGGAACAGAGAGCTGCCACGGGGCCAACTCCTGAATAGCCGGGGTGGCCAACGGCATGTCCGTGATCGGAATCAAGTCGTTGGACCGGTGCGGGTACATGCCCGCAGTACCGTCCTCGGTGACGTCCAGGTGCAGTCGAGTCCGCCAACCGGTTCCGTCCGCAGATTCGCCCTCGAGCGCTGCTACTTGGCCCCGCCAATCGATGCCGGCCAGGTGATCGAGTTGCTCGGCGATCACGGAGCGCTTGAGTTCGCGTTGGGCCTCGAGCGTCAGATGTCCGAATTCTGCACCGCCCACGGGCAGGCGACCTTCTTGAGCGGCCGACACCGCGTCCGCTGCGGCCCACGGGTGCCGCTCCCGGCGATCCGCTGAAGGTTCGAGTACCTCGACCACATCCCCGCGCCAGAACTTGGCATCCTCACCCTGATCGGTGAGGCGCACCCGGACCAATTCCCCCGGCGCACCATGCCGCACGAACACCACACGGCCCTCCGGCGAACGCGACACCATGTGCCCTCCGTGAGCGACCCCGGTGAGTCGGAGCGTCAGCTCATGGGCAGTATCGGGTTGATCTTCGGTCATCCTTGGTTCTCCGTGAGTCGTAGTTCGCGCACCGATTCCAGGTGCCAGGGAACGGAGGCAATCATCACGCCTCGTTCGAAGTGCAGTCGCGCCTTGAGCGGTCGAATGGCCTGATTATGCAGGAAGCGTTCCCAACCGCGTCCCACAACATATTCGGGCAGGTAGACGATCACCAAGTCGCGCGGTGATTTCTTGCGGATCCCCCGCACGTGGGAGATGACGGGGCCAATGCTGTCGCGGTAGGGCGAGGCCAGAACCGTGATGGGGACCGGGAATTCAAGCCGCTGCCACTGCCGCAAGATTTCTTCGGTACGCGCGCGATCGGTGTCCACGACCACCGCTTCCAAAGTGGACGGCCGGGAAGCTCGTGCGTAGGTCAGTGCGCGCACCACGGGCTTGCGTACCGAGGTGACCACGATCAGCGCGTGCACTCGCGAGGGCAGTGCGCGCACCGGGGAATCCGGGTCGACTTCCAGCTCCCGATCCACGGATTGGTAGTGATGGCCGATGGCACGCATCCACAGTGTGAGTAGCGCAATGGCCACAATGGTGAGCCAGGCCCCCTGCGTGAGCTTGGTCGCCAACACCACCACGAACACCGCAGCACAGAAAATCAGGGCCACTACCGCGACCCCTTGCCGCACGGCGATCTGGCGGGTCGTCGCCTTGGTGGTCCGGGTGCGCCGCACGCGCGCCCAGCGCCGCACCATGCCCGCCTGCGTCAGCGTGAACGCGAAGAACGCACCCACAACGTACAACTGGATCAAGCTGTTGACGTTTGCCTCGAATATCACGGTGAACAGAGCTGCCACGATCGAGAGCAGCACAATGCCGTTGGTGAACGCGAAGCGGTCCCCACGCGATTGCAATTGGCGCGGCAGCAAGGCGGCGCTGGCAAGTCGGGAGGCCAAGGTGGGGAAACCGGAGAAGGCAGTGTTGGCAGCCATGAACAGCACACCCACCGTGACGGCCACGAGCACGTAGAACCACACCGACTCCACACCGGCGATGGTCTGAGCGAGCTGGCCGAGGATCGGTACCTGGAAGAAGTCATCGCCCGGGCGTTGCCCGTTGATCAGCAGTTGCTCGTCCGCGTTCATCACCACGACCGCGCGGGTCTCGCGGGTGAGATACAAGACACCGAGGAGCAGCACCGTGGACAAGGCCCCGAGATACGCGAGGGTTCTCGCGGCATTGAGGGCTTTGGGTTTGCGGAAATACGGCACCGAATTGGTAATGGTCTCCACACCGGTCACGGCCACCGCACCGGATGAGAACGCGCGCAACACCAGGACCGCCCCGGCCAGACCCACCAGTCCGGCGTCCATTCCTGCCGCGGGCAGCACCTGGTAGTCCGCCGACGGCGCTCGGTCCAGTGTCCCCGTCAGGTTCTGTACCAGCCCGGCCACGATGAGGATGAGGACAACGCCCACGAATGCGTAGGTGGGCACGGTGGACGCCCGTCCCATGAATTGGAGCCCGCGCAGGTTGAGAAGTCCGACTATGGCGATGCCACCTAGCGCCACCCAGGCTTGATGCCCCACGAACCATGGCACCGCCGAGGCCACGTACTGGGCCGCTGCGGACATGGACACCGCCACGACCAGTGTGTAGTCCACCAAGAGTGCGGCACCCACCATGGCGCCGGAGGGCCGCCCGAGGTTCTTGGACGCGATCTCGAAATCCGCGCCTCCGGAGGGATAGGCCCGCACATTCTGCCGGTACGCGGTGATCAGAACAATCAGCACCACCAGCACCACGATCCCCACCCAGGGTGAGATCGCGATGGCCGCGGTACCCGCGAGGGCGAGCGTCAACACGATCTCGTCCGGAGCGTAGGCCACGGACGAGAGAGCATCGGAAGCAAACACCGGTAGTGCCGCTCGTTTGCGGAGCAGGGTTCCGCCGGCGCGTTCGTTGTGGAGCGGTTTCCCGATGAGGACGCGGCGGGCAAGTTGGGACAGGTGCACGATTCAACACGCTAGTACCTCTCGGGGGTCTTGTCCCGGAGCACGGAGAATTATGCTGAGCCACATGGCGCATTTTGTGATCATGGGTGTCGGCCGCGTGGGGATCTCCATTGCGCACGCCCTTGAGGATTCCGGCCACACGGTGGCGGTCATCGATCAGGACGATCGGGCCTTCCGAAAGCTCCGTCCCTCTTTCGGCGGTAAAAAAGTCACGGGCCACGGTTTCGACCGGGATGTGTTGCGCCGGGCGGGCATTGAGGAGGCCTATGCGTTCGCGGCGGTCTCGAGCGGTGACAACTCGAACATCATCGCGGCGCGAGTTGCCCGGGAGACGTTCAGGGTCAAGCACGTGGTCGCACGCATCTACGATCCCAGTCGCGCGGAGTTCTATCAGCGCATGGGCATTCCCACGGTTGCGTCCGTGCGCTGGAGCTCGGACCAGGTGTTGCGGAGAATCCTGCCGGAGCACGCAATCACCGGTGATTTCCGGGAGGCCTCCGGGCGATTGCAGCTGGGCGAGCTTCCGCTGCATGATTCGTGGTCCGGGTTGCACCTGGGCCGTATCGAGGAGGCTGCGGGTGTGCGGATCGCCTTCGTGACCCGGTTCGGGGAAGGAATCCTCCCGGCTTCCGACTCCAGCTACCAGCAGGGAGATATCGTGCACGCCATGATGCGCGTGGAAGACGTCGAGAACGTGGCCCGGATCCTGTCCAAACCGCCCTCGGACGAAGTCATGGAGGCGGTCGCCTTGGCCGCCACTGAGGAACGCGGTTACGGACGGGAGCGGTCATGAGAGTCATCGTGGTGGGCGGAGGATCCGTCGGATCCTCCATCGCCCGTGAACTGGTCTCACATGGCCACGAGATCGTGGTGATCGATGCGACGTCGGACGTCATCGGGCGGTCCAATTTGCGGGGTACCCAGTGGGTCGTGGGTGACGCGTGCGATCTGGAAGTACTGCAGCGGGCCAAGACGGAGGACGCGGACGTGGTCGTGGCGGCCACCGGTGACGACAAGGCCAACCTGGTGGTCTCATTGCTGGCACGCAGTGAATTCGGCGTCCCTCGCACCGTGGGGCGCGTGAATAATCCCAAGAACGAATGGCTCTTCGACGAAGCTTGGGGCGTGGACGTGGCCGTTTCGACTCCGCGGCTCATGACCGCACTGGTCGAGGAGGCCGTGGAGGTGGGCGACGTCGTGAGGCTGTTGAGCTTGCAGACCGGAGGCGCCACGCTGGCCGCCTACACGGTGCCCCGCGAACACCCGGTGGTGGCGTCCACGGTGTCCCAGGTGCCGTGGCCGCCCGAGGTGGCCCTGGTGGCCATCCTCCGTGACGGTATCCCCATCACACCTTCCGGCGACGACGTGTTGGAAGGGTCGGACGAGTTGTTCTTCATTTCCACCGCTGAGGGTGAGGAACAACTGCGGGCCATGTTCACTACGGCGCAGGATGTCCCCAACACCGCCGAGAGCTCTAACGGGGAGGTCGAACGGGCCGGGTCATCATCCACCCGAGCCACAACACCAACGCGTACAGCGGAACGCCCATCACCAGGCGAGTGACGCCCAAGGCCGCCACGTTCTCCGCGAAGTACAGCGGAACCTGCACGAGCAGACGCGCTGCGAACATACCGATCAACAACAGCGTGGCCCGCTGATAGGCCGTGCGGCGTTGCCGATCCTTGCGCCACTCCATGCCTTCACCGCGCACGTAACCGTAGAAGACGCCCAGTAGCGGCCACCCGACCGCTGTCGAGATGGACAGCCCGATGAACCACGCAATGTTGATGAAGAATCCGGGCACGTAATAGTCGAGCGCTTGCCCACCCGCGCGGGCGAACAGTGCACACACCGCCACGCCGATCAGGCCGGTGATGGACTGCATGAGCGATTGCCGCTGCGCCAGGCGGAGCACCGCGAACCCCGCCGCCGCGGCCAGGGAGGCGATCAGGGCGATGCCCAGTTGCTGGCTCAGCAAGAAGACGACCAGGAAGATCAGACCGGGCAGAACCGCCTCGATCAGCCCGCGCCAACCGCCCACGGCGTGCAGCACGTCCAGTTGGCCGTGTTCGTCACGTCGGAGCCCGGCGCGCGCGGCGTAGTCCCCCATGGCTTGTTCCATGGACGGCTGCCGTGGGGGCCCGTCTTGTGGTTCCTGTTCTCCCGGTTGTTGAGGGGGCGGAGGTGGAGTTGTTCCGTGGCTCACCGGCTGATCCTCCTGGGAGTGACGATCTCGTAACGCGGGTTGTACATGGTCGGCACGGAATCGTTGAACGACACCACCGCTACGCACCGCAGTTTGGTTCCGGCCATCACGCCGGGGACGCTGCGCTGACCCTGCCACAGCAACTTGACGTAGGAATCCCCACCCCCGAGTTGCCGATCGGACCGGTTCTGGACGTGCAGCACGGCCTGATACACGGGCGCCTCGGTCGCGGGCGCAAAGGTGACTTCCGTGACCTCGCCCACCACCATGACGCGACGCCGCTGGGACGACGACGTCGCCGGATCGAGATCCTGCGCACCCGCATCGCGCTCACCCACAACGTCGATGGCACCGGTGATCGGGGACGTGGCCACCGGCTCAGCCGATTTCAGTGATCTCGGGGCCGCGGCGCGGTGCGCTCACCGGCGGCTGCGGATCCGTCGCGGGCTGATCCGGAGTCTGCGCCTTGGGTGCTTGGCCCTCGGGTGCCTGTGGCGTGGCGTTCTCGGGAACCTTGAACTGCAACAGTTCGCGCGGGGGCATGGGATCCTGGCCGCGCACGATCACCAACGACCGCACGACGTCGTCGAGTACTTCAGCGGTGGTCGAGGGCATGGCACCGCCCCCGGTGTACACGGCTCGCAGGAACCACCGGGGTCCGTCGATACCGACGAAACGGGCCAAGCGGTAACCGGGTCCGCCGGACGCGGTCGTTGCTGTGAATTTCGCATTCACCTGAAGCCCGAGGGGGCCCTCTGCGACGGTCGCTTGGCCTCCGTCGCGACGCAGACCTTCCGCCAATTCCCGGCGGACATCGTCCCACAAGCCACTGCTCTTGGGAGCCGAGAAGGCTTGCAACTGAATCGACCCGTCCTTGTAGTCGACGTTCAGCGCGCGCGGGCGTTGGGTTTTTTCATCCAGGTCCATGCGCACGGCCACCCCGGCCACGGGCTTGAGCAGGATGCATCCGAGGTCTACGTATTCTTTACGCTCGCCCTTCATCTCGGACTCGTCCCACGGCCCCAGGGCGCGGGGATCCGATGCCGACGCGGCGTCCTCCGTGGGAGTTTCCTGGTCCTGGTCTTTGACCTGCGGCTCGGCCTCGGCGACGGCGTTACCGTCCACCTGAGCGTCCTTGCCACGCTTCTTACGTCCAAACATGTGAGCTCCGTTTACTGTCTGCGAGTCTGTGTCTCGGTGGCGTGGTTCAGTGGGTTCCGGAAGAACCGAAGCCGCCCGCGCCGCGTTCGCTCTGGGGCAGCTCGTCCACTGCCTCGAAGCGTGCCGTTTCCACCCTCTGAATGACGAGCTGAGCGATCCGCTCGCCTCGGCTCACCGTGTAGGTTTCAGAGCGGTCGGTGTTGAGCAGACACACTTTGATTTCACCGCGATACCCGCTGTCCACGGTGCCGGGGGCATTGACCACGGTTAATCCGTGCTTGGCGGCCAACCCCGATCTGGGGTGCACCAGCCCCACGTACCCGTGCGGAATCGCTAGGGCCACCCCGGTGTCGATCAGTGCCCTCTGACCTGGTTCCAGAACAGTTTCGTGGCGAGCCCGCAAATCGGCTCCGGCGTCCCCGAAGGTCGCGTAGGCGGGAGGGGCCAACTCGGGATCCAGCATCTCGAGGGCCACGGTCACGGTGTGGTTACCGGCTACATCAGTCACAATCCACCACTCT
>JAKDKI010000457.1 GCA_030453435.1 Kocuria sp. | reverse complement strand
CGCAGTGGTTCGAGTTGATCCCCGTGCTCGTTCATCGGGTGACCAAGGGGCCGCTGTCGATCATGCCGAGCATGCTGCTGGCACCTGCCGCGATGAGTGATGTGGTGACTTTCATGGCGGATCTCGTGAGTGAACCTCGACCGGCTCGGAACGAGATTGTTGCTGTCCGGGGACCTCAGGTGGATTCCGCAGCGAACTTCGCGCGGAGGATTCTTGCCGCGAAGGGATCGATCGACGGCGTGCAGCCTAAAACCATTCGCGAGGCGCCGTACTTGGGGCGCGGAATCGCCAACGGCGGATTGATTCCGGCGGATGCGCATGTGACCGCCACGACGATTGATGAGTGGCTCGGCGCGTAGGAAGTGTTCTTGAACTATGGGGTGAAGAAGTTCGGTTTGCGGGCAATCACTGCGGCATGTGGTCGGGAGTCCGGATCTGTCCTCCGGTGAAACTGAATGATTCTGAATCCGGCGGCTCTCAGATCGTCGCCCATGCCCTCGAGGGTCCGGAAGAAGGCGGGGCTCACCGCATGATCGAACGCCTCGCCATCCTTCCCGTCAAAAAACCCGAGGAAAATACTCCCGCTGGGCCGCAATACTCGGGCGAACTCCTCAAGGACTTCAGGAACATCAGATGGGTAAGTGTGGATCAGCGAGTACCACGCGAGGATGCCTCCGCAGTAATCAGAAGGCAACGGCAGCTGACTGAAATCTCCGCACTTGAATTTTGCCTCAGGATAGGCGGCCCGAGCATGGCCGATGAATTCTTCAGACAGGTCAACGCCAACGACCTCTCGGTCATCTCGACACAAAAAATTGGTCCAATGACCAGGTCCGCAGCCTGCATCCAGTAACGGGCCAGAGCACGAATCCCGCCACTGGCCGATCAGTTCTCGATCCGGCAGGGCCATTTGTTCAACTCTTCCCAGCGCGTGGATGTACTCAGAAGCGCAGCGGTCGTAATCCGCAGAAACTCGTTGCCAATCTGTCACGCCTGTCGAGGCTACCTCCTCGCCTTTTGACTTTCCTCAAGGTAACTTGAGGGCTGCCAAGTGTGGGTGTTGCATCGACAGAATCTCACCGGCACAAACTGACATCTCCTTGATGTATACCCCATAGGGGTATATAACGGAGTGAGAGGAACCGACCGAGTTTCGGCGGATCGTTCAGTCGCCCTGGGCCGTGGCCCACCGTTGCCGTACTTCTTGTCGAAACTCGGACCAACAACGGAAGGACTCACCATGAAACGCACGTCCACTGTGGCTAGCCTGACGCTTGCTGCTGCCTTGGCGCTGACCGCTTGTGGGGGCACGGGCACCGAGAGCGAAGAGGCCCCCTCCACTCCGGCCGCGTCCGCAACAGCGACCAGCTCGGGAGAGGCCACTGCGTCGCCGTCTGCTTCCAGCGCTCATGAGGGACATGAAGGAATGGGCGGCGAGCACCAGCACAACCCGAATGGCGGCCCGCCTCCAGAGGGAATTGTGGAAGCAAGCGACCCCACATACCCCGTGGGCTCCACGGTGACCCTCGCTGCCGATCACATGCCGGGTATGCAGGGCAGCGAAGCCACCATTACAGGCGCCTTCGACACGACCGCTTACTCGGTGACGTACACGCCGACCGACGGTGGCGAACCCGTGGTCGATCACAAGTGGGTGGTCCAGGAAGAACTACAGGAACCGGGTGAACCGCCCCTGGCGGATGGCACGCAAGTTGTCCTGACCGCAGATCACATGGCCGGGATGAAGGGCGCGGAGGCCACGATCGAGAGTTCCACCAATGAGACCGTCTATATGGTCGATGTGGATGCGAACGGCATGAAAATGACCAACCACAAGTGGGTTGTCGAGAGCGAGGTCGAACCCGCCGAGTAGCCCGAGCGCCGTCGTCCCCGCTCCGAAAGCCGCACCTCCTGGCAACTGCTGCCAACCATGGGTACCCGGCCAGCCCCGCGAATACAGTGACCATCAGATCGCCATGGTCGGAGCTGGCTGGGTTCTAGGAGTGGTCAGCGCCGCCGCGATGGCACGGAGTTGGACGCGACGAAGGGGCCGCA
>JAKDKI010000456.1 GCA_030453435.1 Kocuria sp. | reverse complement strand
TGATCGAATTGCAGATGGAAGGATCCGTTGGCTGATATGTCCACAACCGACCAGACCGTACGACACGGTAAAGAAACCGCCGACAAGGTGGACGGTGTCCCCACGGGTGAGGATCGCGTTGCCATTCCGGGCATGAGCCAGGAAGGTGAGGTTCTCCAGGAGGGCCGTAACCAGGCCGGTGAGCCGGAGATCCGGCACACCCAGCACGGTGACATCTCCGGTGTTCCCGATTCCTCGCGTGCGGGCCGTTTCACTTCCTACAAGGTGGAAGAGTTCCCCAAGCTCACCCCCAAGCTCGAGGACTGGCGGTTCACCCCGCTCAAGCGCCTCAAGGGCTTGGACGAGGCTGAGCTGAACGGTGCCGCACCCGCCGTCGAGGTTGTCTCGGGCGAGGGTCAGGTCACCGTGACCACCGTGGGGCGCGACGACGCTCGCATCGGTAAGGCGGGCATCCCCGAGGATCGTGTCTCCGCCAACGCGTGGAGCGCTTTCAAGGAAGCCACCGTCATTTCCGTTCCGGCCAACGTCGAGGCCGATCAGCCCCTGCTGGTCGACATCAACGGTTCATCCATGGACCCGGCAGCTCAGCACATCGTGATCGAGACCGGAGCCAACTCCAGCGCCCTGGTGGTGTTGCGACACCGCGGCCAGGCCGTGCTGTCCCAGAACGTTGAGTTCCAGGTGGGCGAGGGCTCCAAGCTGACCGTGGTGTCGATCCAGGAATGGGACGACAACTCGGTGCACGCTTCCGCTCAGCAGGCCACCATCCAGCGCGATGGTTCGTTCAAGCACGTGCTGATCTCCCTGGGTGGCGATCTGGTGCGCGTCACGCCGTCGACCCGCTTTGCCGCCCAGGGTGGCAACGTGGAGATGTACGGCCTGACCTTCGTGGACGAGGGCCAGCACCTCGAGTCGCGTTTGTTCGTCGATCACTCGCAGCCGCGTTGCCGCTCCCGCGTGACCTACAAGTCCGCACTGCAGGGCGAGAACGCGCACGGCGTGTGGGTGGGCGATGTCCTGATCCGCGCCGAGGCCGAGGGCACCGACACCTACGAGCTCAACCGCAACCTGATCCTGAACGACGGACCCCGCATGGACTCCGTTCCCAACCTGGAGATCGAAACCGGCCTGATCGCCGGTGCCGGTCACGCATCCACCACGGGTCAGCTGGACGATGAGCACCTCTACTACCTGATGTCTCGCGGTATCCCGGAGGAAGACGCCCGCCGCCTGGTGGTTCGTGGCTTCCTGTTCGAGATCATCCAGCAGATCGGTGTGGAGTCCATCGAGGAACAGCTGCGCAACAGCGTTGAAGAAGAGCTCGCGCGTCACGAGAACTGACTCGTAGACCGCCCTTACACACTTTTACCCAAGGAGAATCACCACATGTCTGTACTGGAGATCAAGGACCTCCACGCGTCCGTCATCCTGGACGACGAGACCACCAAGCCCATCCTCAAGGGCGTGAACCTCACCATCAATTCCGGTGAAGTGCACGCGATCATGGGCCCCAACGGTTCCGGTAAGTCCACTCTGGCTTCCACCATTGCCGGCCACCCCAAGTTCCAGGTCGATTCCGGCTCGGTGACCCTGGATGGTCAGGACGTTCTGGAAATGTCCGTGGACGAGCGCGCCCGCGCCGGCCTGTTCCTGGCCATGCAGTACCCGGTCGAGATCCCCGGTGTGACCACCTCGAACTTCCTGCGTTCCGCCAAGACCGCGATCGACGGCGAGGCTCCCTCGCTGCGCACCTGGACCAAGGACATGAAGGCTTCCATGGAGAAGCTCAAGATTGATCCGGCCATGATCCAGCGCAACGTCAACGAGGGCTTCTCCGGTGGCGAGAAGAAGCGCCACGAGATCCTTCAGCTGGAACTGCTGCGCCCCAAGATCGCTCTGCTGGACGAGACCGACTCCGGTCTTGACGTGGACGCGCTCAAGGTCGTGTCGGAAGGCGTGAACCGTGCGCTGGAAGAGCAGAACACCGGCATCATGCTGATCACCCACTACACCCGCATCCTGCGCTACATCAAGCCGCAGTTCGTGCACGTCTTCGCGGA